>CAYRRY010000001.1:0-66848 GCA_964426805.1 uncultured Candidatus Saccharibacteria bacterium
TAAGATGATAAAAAAATTCTAAGAAGCTAAGGCCTAACTCCTAATTCAAAATTCCTCTGCTTTTTACAGCTTTTCCGATTCTATCAATTGCTAACGCGTAAGCTGATTGTCGGTAGGTTATTTTTTTGTTTGCCATAAAATTATGAATGTCCAAAAAGGCTTTGGTCATTTTCTCGAGTAATTTTTGACCCACTTCTTCTTCGGTCCAGTAGTATCTTGATCTGTTTTGGACCCATTCAAAGTAACTAACGGTTACTCCGCCAGCGTTAGATAAAATGTCAGGTAAAACGTCGATTTTCTTTTTGGTTAACATATCGTCTGCTTCCGGTGTAGTTGGTCCGTTTGCTACCTCCAAAACACAGCTTGCCTTTATCTTGTTTGCATTACTTTTTGTAATGACATTTTCAAGCGCTGCGGGAACCAAAATATCTACATCTAGCTCAAGTATTTTCTCGGCAGGAATCGATTTGGAGCCACTAAGCCCTTTGACGCTCCCCTTTTTGTTTTTGTGTGCTGAAATTTCATGTGGGTCGAGACCCTCTTTATTTACTATAGCGCCTCTTGAATCGGAAACGGCAATAATTTTAAAACCTTTATGGAAAAGAATATCGGTTAGGTTGGCTCCAGCGTTGCCAAAACCTTGTATGGCAACAGTAGTGTTTTTTGGTTCCCGAGTCTTGGTTTTTAAATATTCATATAAGACATATGCTGCGCCCTGAGCAGTTGCTGTGCCTCTGCCAAGCGATCCTTCATTTTCAAGTGGTTTGCCAGTTACGACTCCTGGCGAATGAATTCTGGAGATATGAGAATACTCATCCATTATCCAAGCCATAATTTGTGGATTAGTGTAGACATCGGGTGCTGGTATGTCGGTATCGGGGCCTATGAATTCAAATATTTTATCAATATATCCTTGAGTTAAGTGTTTTAATTCATGTTCTGAAAGTTTTGAAGAATCAACTATAACCCCACCTTTGCTTCCCCCAAAAGGGATGTTTACTGTAGCACATTTGAAGGTCATCCATGTTGCCAGAGCTTTGACTTCGTCGACATTTACATCGGGATGGAAACGAATGCCACCTTTGTATGGGCCACGGTAGTTGTTGTGTTGTGCTCGGAACCCTTTGAAGATTTGAACTTTCCCGTTGTCCATTTCGATTGGAATATTAACTTCCAAAACTTTCTGCGGTTCTTTTAAAACTTTAATAATTTCACTATCGCAGTCAGAATATTTGGCTGCTCTATCAATTTGATTTTGCGCATTCTTGAAAGGGTTTTGGCTGTTTTTCATTTTTCCTACTTATAAATTTATAAATTAATTAAATCAAGACCTATTTTGTCATCATGTTCCCTTTTTAATTCAACTTCCAAGATTTCTAATTTTATCTCGCAGGTTGCTGCTACCGTTGCTTCGTCTAGGTGTCCGCCGAATGCTTGCATTTTACTATTTGTTAGAACGATGTGTAGATGAGCTCTTGTTTCGTTCCCTACTACACCAATATTTCCGACCAGATTTGCAATTTCGAACGGACCTTCCAATTCCTTCTTATGATACTCTTTTGTATCTAAATCGTATAGACCAACTGTAGCCTTGCTTACAGCTCCGAGGCCCGAGATCCATGCCCCAGTTATCTCGTTGTCGCTGCAGAATTTAACGATATTTTTCACAATCTTGTTCCCTTTATCAATTCTCAGAATTATAATCTCGTTTTCGTGGTTGTGTCTTTCTTTTTCTTTTGTCATAATAAAAATTAATATTTAAATTGCAATATTAGTATATCAGAGAGGTCAAGAGGCAAAAAAACTAAAGAATTCATCTAGCCTTGGATACGCATCAGAAGTCCCGAAACAACAACCCAGATTAACTCACCAATTTTTCTAGCCGCAGGCCAAGTTCCCGGAAGCATAAAAATTAGTACAGCAACAAAAATCCAGTGGCCGCTTTTTGCAAGCTGGTATATGTTCCATATTAATATTAAAAGCAAAACCAAAGACACTAGGGCCTGATAGCCAACTGGGATTGGTTCGATTAGCTTGTCATAATAAGTGAAAATCATATTAATGTATTCCATGGTATTTAGTTAAAAGTTAAAAAGTTTTAAGTTCGTAAAGTATTCAAAAATTATTCCAAGAAGCTAAGAAAATAACGTCTAAAGCCTATTTTGCTCCCACCACTACAACAATATCATAGTTTCCAGCCACTGAACTATTTTCAAAAATCTCACAGGTTCGGTCTGTTAACGTGCTTTTTAAATCTTCCGCTTCGGCCATTTTGTCTATATTGTAGAAAATTTCAGTATTAACATATGAAAATTTGAGCGCGTTACCCACATGTGAGATGGAAAAGCCCGAGGATTCTAGTGTGGTTTTCACCTCATCCGCTGAACCAGATACCCCGTTCCCATTCAAGATGGAGATGCTCTGGGATGCTCTGTCTATAGTTGCAGTGACAAGTATGCTAGTATCAGTCTCCTCGCTCTTTGCATCAGCCGGTGCGTTTTCTTGGGTTGTGTCGAGAGTTTCTGCTGTGTAGTCGTTTTCGTAAAAAGATCCACTGTTGTTTTCCTCGGTTTCGTTGTTGTTCTCGCCAGCGAAAAATCCTTCGAAATATGAATAATTTTGGTAGAAAAGCAAAAAGACAAGAATGATTATTAGAAACACAACCCATTTAGCCATCGGGTTATTTGTTTTCTTTGGATGGTTGCCAAAATATTCTTTTTCTTCCTTTGTTTTTTCCTCTTCGGCTTGTTTTTCTTCGGTTTCTTCTTCTTCGTGATGGTCAAAGACAAAAGGATCGTCTGAGTATTTTGGAGTATTATTGATATTAATTTCAAAATTTTCACCCTCGACTTTTGTGTCCTTTTTGGTAATATCAGCTTTTTTTGTTTGTTTTTTAGGACTTATATCGTTAGCTATACCCATATTCATGCCCCTCCAAGTGCATGGTTATATTATATCAAAAAGATAAAAGAATGTACTATTTTTGCCAGTTTTTGCTATTTGAGTGATTTTCGTGCATCTTGAATTTCTGAATGTGGGCTCGCCAGTCATCGCCGATTATAAATGGTTCTTTCTCTGGCTTGTTTTGCTCTTCGAGCATAGTAAGATAACCAACGTCTTCGATCTCTATCCCCATCAACTTTAGGGCTAAGATGTCAGCCATAAGTGAGTCCGTAGAGGCTATCGCCCAGTGGGAAGGCACCATCTCCCCTCCTGCTGCTGGACCGTTGCCTTGCATGGAGGAGAAGCCGTCCAGTACTGCCAAATCAATTTTAATTTTAGAAGCAAGTCTTCGAATATTTTCATTTATAGCCCAGTTGCCCTGGTGTATCATCACTTTGTTATTTTTCCCCATGCCGAATCTTGTGGCCACTCTAGCTGTGAATCCGTTGTCGGGTCGTAAAAGAGAACCTACAGCGATGTTTTTGATAGCTCCCGTATAGACCACGTTGTTGTGTGTTTTGGGCGGAGAAACGCTGATAAGGTAGTCTGACTCTGTAATTGTTTTTGATATCTGAGCTTTCCATGGTTTTTCATTTTTATCAATTAGCTCAATCTCCTCAAATTCGTCGTTGTTCAGGTCAACTACAGAAAAACCGTAGGTTTCTTGAAGTGAAAAGTAGTCGTAGTTTTTAAATGCTTCGACGGTATCACCGACTCCTGTTCCTTCGGCTAGGGTTATCTGGTTTCTGGCATACGGTTTGATAAATTCAAAAACAGCATGAAGCGCATCGACGTGGGTTGATGCGAGCTGAAAATTGTCAACCACACAATTCGGTTTTACTACAATCCGCTCGGCTTTTTTGAGTCCAGAGATGATGTCGCCCTTGGTGAGCGAAAGAGATCTTTGGACGTTGTATGTCCTGTCGTCGGAATAAATAAAAGAAATCTTGCTCATAAAAAACAATATATATAAAAATATTACCTATATTAAATTCTAGCCGACGAAAGACTTTCTTACCAGCGAGAATATTCCTCTTTCTTTTCACCCGCCTTTTTATTTTTGGCTTGTTTGCCCTTTGAAACTAGAATGGTGCCAGCCTTTTCATCCACTTTCATGTCTACAAGGTCGCCCTTGCCCCATTTTAGCTCTTTTATCACCCATTTTGGCAGGGTAACACACAGACTGTAGTTTGAGAATTTAATCAATTTTCTTTTTTCATTTTTCATATGAGTAAAGTATATATCCATTGATTACTTTAATCAAATAATATTAGCCTAATATATTTATAGAAAAATCCAACGGCTGGAATATCGTAGGCTATAAAACGAATTTTCGAATAACTCCTTTGACTTTGCCCTGAACAGTAATTCTCTTTTTGGAAAAACGCATCGGTTTCATGGTGCTATTAGCGGGTTGAAGTCGTATATATCCCTTTTCGTTGTAAAAACGCTTTAGGGTTGCATTTTCGTTGTCTACCAAGGCGACCACTATGTCACCATTGTGTGCGGAGGAGGTTTGCTCAATGATGACATAGTCGCCCTCCAAAATTCCATCTTCAATCATAGACTCCCCTCGTACTCGAAGAGCAAATGTTTTTCGGCCCATCATATCTTTGGGGATATCTATGGTTTCGCTGGAACGTATGGCCTCTATCGGCTTGCCGGCGTCTATCACGCCTTCGAGAGGAACCATACAGAGATCGATGCCGGATGCGAAGGTTGGTGTGAGCTGGATAGATCTGGCGTCCATGTCTTCCTTGGTCAAGTAACCCTTGTCTTTCAAGATGTTAATATACTCGGCGACAGTGCCGGTGGATGATAGCTCAAAATAATATGCTATTTCGCGATAGCTGGGCGCGTAGCCGTTTTCGTCGATAAAGCTCTGTATGTAGTCCAAAATCTCTTTTTGTCGTCTTGTTAAAGGCTCCATATTATCTCCCTTATAGAATCCAACCGTCGTTAAATGGTGGTTGAGAATTTCTAGTTGAATTATTTTCTAAAAACATCGTAAATTTGATTAGTGTTCGTCTTATGTTCGGTACTTATATAATACCAAACAAAACCCGAACATCCAGATGAAATTTATCCACAACTAAAAAAATATGCATAGGACTATAGAATACAAAAATTATCCTCTTTTCTTGGTTTTAGATCTTTTGTCTTTCTTCTCTTTATATCGAATCTTTTTGATCAATTTGTGAAACAAACAACCTCTGTTCGCAAGAGCGAACACTCGCCTTTCAACTCTACTGGCTTTTATCTTCATCGCATAGATAGTGCCTCCAAAGGAGTTATCTAAACTTATAAGCTTGAAGCGTGGTTGGTATTGTTAAAACAATATACTTATTTGCTCTGTTTTGAAAGCAATCCCACACACTCTATGTGATGAGTCTGTGGAAAGTTGTCTATGGGCTGTACTTTTTCTAAAATTATCTCGTGCTTCTTAAATTCATTTATGTCACGTGCGAAAGTGGCTGGGTTGCAGGAAGCATAGATTAGTCGTTTAAATTTTTGTTTCGAAATCTCACTTACTAATTCTTTTGTAATTCCCGCCCTTGGTGGGTCAACAATCACAACATTGCTCTCGTACTTATTCAAGTTTATTCTATCTCTAAGATCCAGAGTGTAAAAATTACAATTTTGAACATGATTTAGCTTGGCGTTGTCTCTAGCGTCGTTAACCGCATTTAAAACTACATCTATCCCGGCTACTTCTTTGGCAAGGGTTGAGAGATAAATGCCGATAGTTCCGGTGCCACAAAATAAATCCAAGATAGTGTCCCCCGCTTCAACCTTGGCGTATTTTTTGATTATTTCGTAAAGTGTTTTAGCGCCGTATGAATTAGTTTGAAAAAAGGACTCTGGAGATATTTGGAACTTAAACTTGCCTATTTTCTCATAAATTATCGGCGAACCAAATATCAGCTTTCGCTTAAGGCTCTTGAGTGACTTATTCGGAGCAATCGTATGATAAATAGATTTGACCTCATCAATCTTTTTTAAAACCTCTACAATCCCCTCTCTGTTTGGAAGCTCTTCATTGGTTGTAATTAGTTCAACCATAATTTCACCAGTTATTTTTCCCTCGCGAATTTTTATCTGCCAGAAAGAAGACTTATACAGAACATTATCATTTATGTAGCTTTTTAATTCATTCAATATTTTATTTGATGTTTCTGATTGGAGGAAACATTCATCTATAGGAACCAACTCATTTTTATAATAGTGGTGTCTAGCAAAAGAGATGTTTTTATTGTTGTCTAGTAAAAAGAAAAAGCGCATAGAGTTCCTGTAATATAGCGGATGGTTTGACCCGGGCAAGATTGTCTCTGCTTCAATATCAATTTTAGCGCGGTCTAAAACTTCCTGGAATACTTTCTCTTTAATTTTGAGTTGATTGTCGTAGTTTATGTTCTGATGCCCGCATCCGCCACAATCTTCGAAGTGTGGACACTTGGGTTCAATGCGGATGTTTGAGGGTTTAATAATTTCATCAATCACGCCCTCTGCAAAAGACTTTTTATTTTTTAAAAGCTTAACTTCTACCTCGTCCCCGGGAACGGTTTTGGGTACAAAAATAGGACGACCATTTTCGTCTCGTCCTAATCCAACTCCTGGAAATATAATTTTTTCAATTTTGATTTTCATATTAAGTTTGTACGACGCGGGAAGTTGCCCTCCCGCGTCGCTTCGGATCCCGTGATTTGCTGAAAAGAATTGCTATCAGTAAATCACGGTCGTTGTCTGGCCGTCAGCTCACCAGCGTAGAGGCCTGGCTCAGACAACTGTTTGCCCCGTGAGGAGTGGGGCACGACCGCGGTTGCCTCATGCGCTGGCTGTTGCCGCACGAATCAGCAACTTCTTCTGCGTCGCACCCATAGGGTGTCTCTCCCTTCTTGGGTATGTGAGGGGCGTTTGCCACTCACTATCACTGTGGAGATGTTCTCGACAAGTTAAAACTATCATAAATCTGTCTCGACATCAACACACAACAAATAAAAAAAGACTCACCTAGAGTCTGAAAATAATAACAATTTAGAGGGGGGCGCGTCGGGTAACGCGCCCCCCTGCAGCTCAAGCAGATTGACAGCACCTAGATAGTGATTTATCCCTTGCGGGGCCACGCTATTCTAGCGCCATCATTGTGTCCGCCTATTCACCACCTTTCGGTGGCGGACTATGTAAGAATATACCCTATTGCTGTCTATTTTTCAATTGCTTTATATAGTATTATTCCCGCGGATGTTGCAACGTTTAGAGAGTTGGCCACGCCGTGCATCGGGATATCAACATAAGCATCGCACAGCGCAAGAGCGCCATCTCCTATCCCCTCTACTTCATTTCCCACAACTATGGCTATTGGTTTCTTATATTTAAATTTATTGTAATCGATACTTTCGTCGGTTTGCTCTAGAGCGACCACCGACACATTCTTTTTCTTTAGTTTTTCTATCACATCAATTGTATTTTCAAAATATTTGTAAGGTACATGTTCGATAGTCTGAAGAGCAGTTTTTTCTAGATCAGGTCTTGGCGGATGCGCAGTGATTCCACAGAGAAATATTTTCTTAACTCTTGCAGCATCGGCTGTTCGAAACATGGCTCCCACATTGTGAACAGAGCGAATATTAT
Organism: uncultured Candidatus Saccharibacteria bacterium; assembly: GCA_964426805.1. Taxonomy (GTDB): domain Bacteria; phylum Patescibacteriota; class UBA1384; order XYA2-FULL-43-10; family XYA2-FULL-43-10; genus CAYRRY01. The sequence continues at coordinate 7,576 of CAYRRY010000001.1, forward strand.
CCAAAATCAAATAAACCTCATGGCGAGGTTTATTTTTGAGGATTTGTAAGTCCCCTTTTCTTTTAATCAATTCTTCAGTATTAAGTTTTTTCATAGTTCCAAGTTCTTTATTCTTAATTCTGCAAAACATGTATTACCGATTTTGTTCTTAGCACTTATCTTTTTCAATTCTTTTCTGTATCTCTTCTAAAATATCTTTGACGAAAAATGTTTCCTGTGAGCTAGCATTTAGATTTCTAAGAATCACTTCATCTTTCAGCGCTTCTTTCTGTCCGATAATTAGAGCATATTTTGCGCCAGTTTTAACCGCATGTCTCATCTGGGTTCTGAGTCCGTCGTTTGTTGGAACGAAGTAAACATTTGTGTTGTGCTTTGAAAGCATCTCGTAAACCTTCTTAGAGACCTCTTTGGCTTTTTCTCCAAGTTGAAGTATGCAAACCTCTACGCCACGGATAGGGGTAGGTTTAATCTTTTGCTCACGCATCAATTCCACAACCCTGTCAATTCCTAGAGAAAAGCCAACAGCGGGAGTTTTTGCTCCGCCCAAGAGCTCAACCAATTCATCATATCTTCCGCCTCCACCGATGGAGTTTTGTCTCTCTTTGTCAGACTTTGCAGCAAATTCAAAAACTGTTCTAGAATAATAATCCAAACCACGCACCAAGTATGGATCTAGGTCGTATCGAATCTCGAAATAATCTAGAAGCTCCAAGGTACTTTGGAAGTGATCTTTGCATTCATCGCAGATATTGTCGATAATAAGTGGTGCACTTTTGGCTAATTTTTTGCATCCATCTTCTTTGCAGTCAAGCAAGCGGAGAGGATTTTCTTCATATCGGACTCTACAATCAGAACAAAGCTTGTTCAGATTTTTCTTGTAGTAGCTTTTTAGTTTCTTGATATATTTTGGTCGGCAAGCGGGGCAACCAATTGAGTTTGTATATACAATTATGTTTTTGAGGCCCAAGTCAGATAGAATTTTCCAGGCGGACATTATAGATAGATAGTCAGCCTTAGAAGATCTGTCGCCAAAAATTTCTACACCGACTTGATAAAACTCCCTGTATCTCCCCTTTTGAGGTCTGTCATGTCTGTACATGGGGCCAACGTAGTACATCTTTACCGGCTGAGGCATACTTCCCATCCCGTTTTCGATATATGCTCGCACGGCGCTAGCTGTTCCCTCTGGCCGTAGCGCGTATGTTGGATCCTTAATGTCATCTCCACGTTTTGAAATTAGATACATCTCCTTGCTGACGATGTCGGTATCTTTTCCAATCCCACGGGTAAATACTTCGGCATTTTCAAAAGTTGGCAGATCGATGCGTTGTATGCCCAGGCTTTGCAAAACACACTCGGAGGTGTGTCGAATCATCTGAAAATAAGGCTGGTCTTTGGGTAAAATATCTCTAGTTCCACGCGCTGTTTGATAAGATTCCTTTTTTGACATATACGCCTTTCAAATTTTAGTTCTAATTTTTTCTTTGTATGAGGCTAGGTTAGCAATAATTATGGTCCAAGTCAACACGAAAATCGGAATATTTTGATGTTATTGGATATTAATTATACAATAAAAATGTAATCAAATAATAAAAAATATATGGCAAAGCGCAAAAACATAAAAATACTAGGAGCGGGTATTTCGGGTCTAACCGCGGCGATTAATTTGGCGAAAGCTGGCTACGGGGTTGTCGTCTACGAAAAGAATAAAGATTGCGGCATGAGATTTCATGGTGATATGCAAGGTTTGGAAAACTGGTCAAACGAGGAAGATGTATTAGATATGATGCATTCCATGCACATAGATATTAATTTTGACGCGACACCTTTTAGGAAAGTTCAATTCTCTAATTGCGAGTCTACTAAAGAATTTTCATATGATAAACCTTTGTTTTATCTTGTAAAAAGAGGTAGCCAAAAAGGTAGTTTAGATATGGGCCTGAAGAAACAATCTCAAGATTGTGGGGTTGTTATTAAATTTGAGCAAGAGGTTGAAGAGAAAGAATGCGATATAGTTGCTACCGGACCTAAATTTAAGCACATTATAATAGCTGACAAAGGAGAGCTTTTCAAGAACGATTTGCCAGATATGGCCATTGCCATAGTTAACAACGAAGCTGCTTACAAGGGTTATTCGTATTTCTTAAATGTGGACGGGCATGGTTGTTTATGCAGCTGTGTTTTTGATGACATAAAAAAACTGAATGAATGTTATGATTTTACAAAGAAATATTTTATCTCAAAATATAATATAAAAATCCTTAAATCAAAAGAAGTTGGTGGTGTGGGATATTTTTCACTAAAAAACTGTTACAGAAAAGGCAAGGCCTTATATGTTGGTGAATCAGCAGGCATACAAGACTTTCTCGCAGGATTTGGCATGCGAACCGCAATGAAATCAGGGTTTTTGGCTGCCCAATCAATACTTAACAATACGGATTATGAGAAAATGGCGGAAGAAGAGTTCGGAGATTACTTGCGAGCAGGCATTGTGAATCGTTTCGTCTGGGAACATTCGGACTCAGATAACTACCTGTCGGTTCTTGAGAGATTGAATAAAATGGACAATAGTACTAAATATTTAAAATCGATTTATAATTATAATTTAATTGAGCATATTGAATACCCTATTGCACTTTCATATATAAAGAAGCAATACCCGGAAATATTAGAATAGAAGCCTCTACTCGTCGGTAAGTTTGAATCTATAGATCGATATCGCCGCCGCAACCACAATCCAGGTTATGACAATAATCATATTTATAGGATCTAAAAATGGTGATTTTGCTTCCAGCATTACGGCTCTGAGCATACGGAGTAGCGGCGCAAGTGGCAACCATTCGACTACGGAGAGCAACCATTCCGGAAGTTGATCAATTGGAAAGAAAACACCTGCCAAAAACATCATCGGTATAGTTATGGTCATGGACATACCCTGGGCCGCATCTGCGTTCTTTGAGAAACTCGCCACTACGAAACCTAGAAGTTGGAATAAAAAGGCGCTGATAAGTGCAAAGACGACTGTTAGCCAGAGGCTTCCAGTTATGTTTGCTCCGAATCCGTAAACACCGATAGCCAAGATAACAGTGATTTGGATGATATTTACTACCAGTCTCGAAAGCACTTCTGCAAAGACAAATCTCCACGGTTTGATAGGGGTTGTGACAAGTCTTTTTAGGATCTGATCTTCTCTATACTTGCTCATAGTTATGGCGATTCCTTGGACCGAAGAGTTCATTAGTGCGAGACCGATCAGCCCGACTAGAACAAATTCAAAATAGGTTAACTCGTTTGAGGTAGAGCTGACTTCATTTATCGAAAAAATTGGTTCGACATTCTGAACTTTAAAATTTGCACCCGTTAGCATGTTGCCGAGAAAGGCTGTTATAACTTGGTTGGAAGTCAGGTTGCCCGGGTCTAAATAAACGTCAATTTCTTTCGGTGATTCAGGACTTAAAGCCCCAAAATCTTCAGGGATATATATTACGGAGACAATGTCGTTTGTTTCTATCAGCCCCTCTGCTTCTTCAATATTTTCAGTTTCACGAATCTTGAAAACATCAGAGTCAGTTAAGGTTGTCTCAATTCTGTTCGCAAGTTTTGTTTCTGATTTATTGATAACCGAGATTGTGCCCACACTAGTTTCTTCTCCACCGAAAAAGAAACCGAAGATTAAGGTAAACATGATAGGAAATGCCAGGCTCCAAAAAAGACTCTGTCGTTGGCGGAAAAGCATTTTTAAGTTTAGTTGAATTAGTTTAAGCATTTTTGCCTCCTTTATCTTCTCGAATATCTTTTCCGGTTAGTTCAATAAAGAGATCTTCTAGATTCGCTTCACCGATACTCAAGTTGTCAGGATGTATCTTTTGGATGATGTTTATCGCTTTATTCAAATTGGCTTTCGTTTTTATATTTAGCTCAAAATAGTTGTCTTTGCCGGCAGGATTTAGAATTTCACCGCAACAACTAGTAAGTTTTTCTCGAACCTCAGTCGTTACTTTTTTTGAAACGAAATCGACGCGATACGGATAGGCCACTTCTCTGATTAGCTCGTTGACAGGGCCATTTTTTAAGATTTTGCCGTTATCCATAATTGCAATTCTGTCACAAAGTTTTTCCGCCTCTTCCATGTAGTGAGTCGTCAGAATTATCGACTTGCCCTGCTTCTTGATCTTCACAATTATCTCCCAAAGGTTTCTTCTGGCAACTGGGTCAAGTCCTGTTGTCGGTTCATCTAGAAAAACCAGGTCGGGATCATTTATAAGAGAAGCTATTATTGAAAAGCGCTGCTGCTGTCCGCCAGAGAGTTTTCCAACATATGAATTTTTCTTCTCAAACAAATCAACCGAGCGAAGTAATTCATCTATATCAACGTGTTTCTCATAGAACGAGCCGAAAAGCTCGAGTATCTCGTAGAGTTTCAAGTGACTATAGTAGGCGGAAGATTGCAATTGCACACCAATCTTCTCTTTAATTTCGGACAAGTCTTTGTTGATGCTTAATCCTAAAACCTGAATCTCTCCTGAAGTTGGTTTTCGTAGTCCCTCAATCATCTCTAGGGTTGTCGTTTTGCCAGCTCCATTTTCACCGAGCAAACCAAAAACTTCCCCTTGGTCAACGGAGAAGTTGATTTGGTCAACAGCAATAAATTTACCGTACTTTTTTGTTAGATTTTTTATTTCCAGAACTTTTTTTGCCATTTGCTTTTACCAATTTTATCTTGTTTTTTGTTAATTCCACTAAAACATTGTCCCCTTTTTTGAACTTCTCGTCAAGAATTCCTTCAGCTAGAGGCGCCTCTATATTCTCCGTTATTACTCTTCTCATCGGTCTTGCACCGTACTCTGGCTTGAAGCCATTTTCGGCTATTTTATCCTTAGCCTTGGTAGATATCTTTATTCGAATCTTCATCTCCCTTATTCTGGAAACTAGCTTTGCCACTTCAACATCTACTATTTTTCGGATAGCTTTTTTGTCTAGCGGTTTGAAGATGATAGTTCTGTCAATCCGGTTTAAAAATTCCGGCTTAAAGTGTTTCTCTATTTTGTCCATTACATTCTCTTTGAGCTTTTCATATTCATCCTGAGCCTTGTTCCCCTTGTCACTTCCCATAAATCCAATCTTAGCACCACGAGTAAGGGTATCGGTGCCGAGGTTTGAGGTCATAACAACAAGAGTATTTCTAAAATCGACTCGTCTGCCCTTGGCATCTGTTAGCTCTCCATCTTCAAAAATCTGCAGCAAAATATTGAACACTTCCGGATGAGCTTTTTCAATTTCGTCTAGCAAGATCAGGGAGTATGGTTGCTTTCTTATTTTCTCGGTCAATTTGCCGCCCTCTTCGTAACCTATATAGCCAGCAGGTGCTCCAACTAAACGGGAAACATTGTGTTTCTCCATAAACTCCGACATATCAATTTTGATTAGAGCATCGTCTTTACCGAAAACTTCTCGGGCCAAAACTTTGACCAGCTCAGTTTTTCCAACTCCAGTAGGACCTAGGAAAATGAATGAGCCAATCGGTCTTTTGGGGTCAGATATGCCGACGCGAGAGCGTCTTATGGCTTTTGCAATCTCTTCCACTGCTTCATCTTGTCCGATTATATGTTTGGTTATTCTTTTCTCTAGATCCATAAACATTCTCTTCTCGGACAAAGTAAGGTTTGTAACTGGTATTCCTGCCCACTTAGAAACAACTTCGGCTATCTCTTCTTCATCTATTTTGCTTTTTTTATCAAGCGAACTCTTCTTTTCAAGTTTTAAAATATTTTCTCTTAATTTTAACTCTGCCTGTCGAAGTCTAGAAGCATTTTCATATTTTTCATTGATCACGGCTTCATCTTTCTCGTTCGAAATTATTGATAATTTACGAGTTATCTTTGAGAGCTCTCTGGCTTCTGGTGTGATAACATTTGTCGCAGCAGCAGCCTCGTCGATTAGATCGATTGCTTTGTCTGGCAGAAACCTGTCTTGAATATATCTATGAGAGAGCTTTACGGCAGCTTTAAGTGATTCCGGCGTGTACTTTACTTTGTGGTGTTGTTCATACTTCTTCTTAATTCCCTTCAAAATCTTTAGCGTCTCTTCTTCGTCAGTTTCATTTACAACAACTGGTTGAAATCTGCGCTCGAAAGCAGCATCTTTCTCAATATGTTTTTTGAACTCGTCAAATGTTGTGGCGCCCAAAACTTGTATTTCGCCTCTTGCCAAGGGTGGTTTCAGTATATTCGCAGCGTCCATCGATCCCTCGGCGGAGCCGGTGCCAATTACGGTGTGAATTTCATCGATAAAAAGAAGGATATTTCCTTTCTTTTTGATCTCAGAAATTATCTTTTTGATTCGTGATTCAAATTGACCGCGATACATGGTGCCAGCCAAAAGAGAGCCCATGTCTAGCGACAAGACCTCCTTGTTGGCGATTTTTGTAGGCACTTCCCCTTCAACTATTCTAGACGCCAGTCCTTCAATAATTGCGGTTTTACCAACTCCAGGTTCTCCAATCAGGATAGGATTGTTTTTCTTTCTTCGCGATAAAATCTGTGTAATTCTGTCAATTTCAACATCTCGCCCGATTACTGGGTCAAGTTTTTTAGTCCTTGCCTGATTAGTGATATTTACAGTAAATGCTTTTAGCGCAGATTTTTCCTTGGTTTTGGTGGTTTGCATCTGCATCCCAGGTGGTGGCCCCATCGGACCGAAAGAAGCATCAGCCCCAGGCATCTCCATCTGCTCTAAGTTTGGTGCCTGCATTGCTTCTTTCGATTTGTTTATCTCAGAAAAAACAGACTCAATCTGAGTTTTTATCTCAACGGGGTTGATACCGATACGTTCAATTATGCTATATGAGTTAAATGTTTTGTTGGAAACTAGCGCCAAAAGTAGATGTTCAGCGTCGACTGTTCTGTGTTTGAACTTAGCAGCAAACTGGACGCCAAGTTGTGTTGCGGCTTTGGCGTCTTTCGACATGCCGTTCGGAGCAGAACGGGCTACTCGCTTGCTAACAAGCCCAGCAACCAGGTGTGCTTGGTCTTCAGAAACTCGATAAACCGAGAGTATATCGTTAGCCAGTGTTCCCTTAATCATTAGAAGCGCCAAAAAAAGATGCTCAGTATCTATGATACTGTTTTGTTCTTTGGCAATCCTTTCAGCGGTCATCAAAACTTTCTGTAAGTTTGGACTAAATTTTCCAAATACATTTTTCACGTTTAGATCTTTAAGATTTAATTCTTACTTACTGTCCTCTTCTTTATCTTCTTTCTTGGCTTTTTTCTTTTTAACTTTTGCCTTCGTTTTTTTAGCTTTCTTTGCAGGCTTCTTCTTCGGTTTTTCCTCGGCCTCTGATTTCTCGGGTGTGTCGGGGTTCTCTGACTTTTTCTCATCAACCACCTCTTCGACACTTTCTTCTTCCTCATTTTCGGTACTAGTTCCACTCTCGTCTTTTACTATGTCTATGCCCCAGTCGGTAAGCTTGGAGGCCAGACGCACATTTTGCCCACCCTTGCCAATAGCAAGCGAAAGACTCTCCTCTTCGACCATCACAGTAGCCTTGTGGTCCTTAGAAGAGATATTAATAGATTTAGTTTTAGCGGGAGAGAGAGCATTTTTGATAAACTGCTCGACATCTTCATCCCAAAGCACGATGTCAATCTTCTCTTCGCCGAGTTCAGCCAATATCGCCTGAACTCTTGTTCCGCGCTGACCAACGCATGATCCAACCGGATCTATGCCTTCCTCGGTCGCGATAACAGCTATTTTAGTTCGTGATCCGGCTTCCCGGGCGATGCTTTTTATCTCAACTGTTTCTGCCAACACCTCAGGAACTTCAATCTCGAACAAACCTCGGATCAAGCCTTCATCAGAACGCGACACAATAATCTGAGGACCTCGTGAGGTTTCAGAAACCTCCTTGACCAAAACTTTCAATCTCTGACCTACATAATATCGCTCTTCATTTACCTGTTCTGATGGATAAAGCACAGCGTTTGCCTTGCCGAGCGAAAGAATAACATTTCTTCCTTCGATCTGCTGAACAGTTGCGTTTATGATCTCGCCTTCTCTGTCTTTGAACTCGTCGAACATCATATTTCTCTCAGCTTCTCGTATTCGCTGAATTATAACTTGTTTAGCAGTTTGCGCAGCGATTCTTCCAAAATCTGATTCTTTTGGCAGTGGAAGCTTTATTTCATCGCCCGCTTTAACTTTTTTATCAAACTTCATTGCTTCGGCCACAGTAAGCTGTCTTTCGGATTCCTCTACTTCTTCCTCTTCCTCAACAACTTCATAAACACGAAACATGTCAGCCTCTCCGTTCTCTGGGTCGAGCTTCGAAGTGATAATTTGTTTTGGTTTTCCATAATCTTTTCTATAAGCGGCAGCCAACGCTGCTTCGAGCGCTTCTATAATTGTCTTCTTCTCTAATCCTTTTTCGTCGCATAGTTCATCGATTGCGCTCATGAACGCGTTCATCTCTTTTGCCATAATCTTCCTTTCGTCCCATTATTGGGAATATTAAATTGTTTTTAGACTATTTATTAAAAAAATGGTGCCACAGAAGGGTCACCATAATCCACGTCTCTATACTATCAAATATAGTCACATTTGTCAATAGAATATGCGAAAAATACGAACGGCTCACACTAAGTGTGAGCCGTTCGCCTATCTAGAGCGTATTAACTATCTATTTAGTAACTTCAACAAATATAGGTGTATCGGTTATATTTATTGTGCTCGCATCTTTCGTTTCTTCTTCTCCGTAAATATCAGTAACGGTAACGCTTCCTGATATTTCAGACGGCACGCTCGAGCTCTTGCCCCAGAGGACATATACAACATCGCTTCCATCTGTAAACTTGTACTGTCCCGCGGAAGATGTAGCCCCGTCTGAGTCGTGCTCACTTTCTCTATATTCCTCGTTAATTGCTTCGACTTTATCAAAGCTGCCTAGCTTTTTGACTAAAAACTTATAAAGCTTATGAGTTGTGCTACTGTCTAAGTCGACATTTGACAACGGTCTTTTCTTCTCTTTATCCTTGTCCGCGCTACTGTAAGCATCTTCCTCGCCCCACATGGTCCAGTTCTCAATCAGAAATATTTTTTCAGCACCGAGAGCTAGTGAGAAAATGGTTGATTTTGCCATCAGGGAATTAAACGCTTCAATGTCATCTGGCTCTCCCTGCAGATTTCCAAATTGGGCTTCTGTAATCCATATCGGTTTGTCAGTTATACCGTAGCCGGATAGATAATCTTTAAATTTCAAAAGATACATATCTTCCCGGCGCTCATCTGTATTTATTGAGTGAATATTAGCTATGTCAAAGTAATCGCCTGCTCCACCCTTAAACACTGGATTCCAAAACTCCTTAAACTGTTCTTGCATCCCAGCCATCCCGGCGTGAAGAACTTTTGCAGTCGGATCAGCTTTTTTGATAGCGGTGTATGAGGTTTTCAAAATTTCGAGGTATTCCGCAGAAGTTCCTACAAAAAACTTTAAATCCTCGCCTGCGCCACCTTCGGATCTGCCTTGCATTGAAGGTTCATTTAGAACTTCCCAATATTTGATAGGAACTTCTAATCCTGGCATATCGTCAACACCATCTCCGTCGTATCGTTCGACTACTTTCTCTAAAAATGCGCCGTAAGCTTCCATATCACAAGGAGCGCCCATCAGTAGATTTTCACCATCTCTTTGTAGGTGGCCAGTGGCTTCGTATTTTGAACCGCTGTGACAACTCTCCTGGTCCCAATTTGCATACGGCCAGATGATGGACAGATTATAAACTCCATCGGCTGTCATGCCCATATCGCCTTTTACCATCTGGTCCTTAAAGTCCCAATCATATTTCCCCTCTTTTGTTTCTATGTCGTTCCATACCGTATCATTCCCCCTCATCCAATAAGCGTCCTCTTCTCCAGCTACTTTTGAAATGTGAGAAGCTTCGGCTACAGGGTCGAGAGCTATAACTCCTGAACCATCTTTAACCACTGGAGCGTTGTTTTCCTTGGGCGCAAAAAATCCGTAGGCGAAATATCCAACTACGGCAATTATTACTATTACGATGACCCAGATCCACCACTTGTTTTTTTTGTTGTTAGTTCCCAAATCAATTTCTTCGCTCATATCCCCTCCAAAACATTAATTAACTATATTTTATCAAACTAATCTTTTTTTAAGAACTAGCCAAGCAACTTTTATAAGTGCCGTTTGGCGTTTTATTCTCTTTGGGTTTTCAAGTAAACGATACAACCACTCAAGTCCTATAACCTGCATCCACTTCGGAGCTCTTTTTTGTACGCCGGCGACGAAATCAAATGTGCCTCCTAAACCAATTCCAATTTTACATCCAGTTTTTGCTAAATTTCGCTTTAACCAAAACTCCTGTCTGGGCGATCCAAATCCACAGAGCAAGATATCTGCAGAGGACTTCTTGATCACTTCAAGTATGTGATTTTCTTCACTCGGTGAGTCGGTAGCAGAGAGAGAGCCAACTATTTTTAGGTTATGAATATCGGTTTGTAGTTTTAGCGACGTTTTCTCAACCACATTTGGATCAAGCCCCTTTTTATAGCCGAGCAGGAAAATGCGTTTTTTGTTTTTTGCGGCGTATTCACAGAGATCCCAAACTAGATCAGATCCTGAAAGTTTTTGTAAACTCTTTTTAAAAAATTGGTATGAAAACGGAAAAAATATTAGAGATAAAAGCCAGTGAATTGGAGCATAGATATAGTTTATGAATTTATTTTTAAACTTAAAGGCGTTCAAAGTCTTGTAAGCCCAAATAACTCCAGCGCCATCGATTATGTTTAGACTTGCAGCTTTGTCTAGCAAGTTGAAGAAAGCATCATCATTCAAAGCATGACTTACGAACTCAACGTTGACTGTGGTGATGAGGCTCGAGTTTTTCTTCTCCTCCAAGCGAGAAAGCTGATGAATGAATTCATCTTTAGAAAGCGAGTCTAATTTTATATCAAGTAGCTTTATTCTCATTTGCTAAACTTACTATATTTTTCTTCAACATATTTGGTGAATTGATTTTTGAATCTCTCAACTCCAAACTCTTTTGACCGATTGATGCATGTTTGTGGATCATACTTCGTAATATTCTTCTCAAACTTCTCTACTGCACCTATAAGTGATTCATAATTATCATCTTCAAAAAACAGGCCAGTTTTTGCATCTATCACAGTTTCCAGCACTCCACCGGATCCGTAGGCAATAACAGGTGTTCCCTGAGCCATAGCTTGGAGCGGCGTAAGCCCGAAGTCCTCTTCTCCTGGGAACACTAGAGCTTTTGCTTCGGCCAAATGCTTGGAAACTTCTTTTTCATCGCTTAAGTATCCCAGAAACTCGATGTTGTCATTTGCTAGAGACTGCAATCTTGCAAAATCTGCTCCCTCCCCTATTATCTTTAGATTTTTGCCAGACTTGTTGAAGGCCTCGATTGCTAAATCAATCTTTTTGTATGGTGTGAGCCTAGAAAGTATGAGGTAGTAATTTTTCTTTTCTGCATCAACTTTTGTTTGATTGGGAAATGGAGGATAAATAACATCCGATTCTGCTCCGTAGTACTTCTTTATTCTTTTTGCTACATGTTTCGATATAGCAATCCAGTAGTTTGTTCGTTTCGACGCCTCTTTGTCCCACAACCGAAGCCGATAAAGCATGCCCCGTATAATCAACCCTCTTATTCCAAAACCGATATTGTTCTCGTCTAGGTATTGATGATACCAATCCCACAAGTATCGTGTTGGCGAGTAACAGTGAGTTATGTGCAGACAGGATTTGGCGGTTATAGCGCCGTGAGCAAATGAGTTAGAATCAGAGATTACGATGTCATACTCTGAAAGATCAAGCCTTTCAATGGCCCCGGGGAACTTATTCATCAGAAACTTCTGTTTGTTTTGAATAATTTTTGGGTATTTCTGTAGATATGAGGTTTTTATCTCGTATCCTTCTTCAAACACGCCCTTCGTCCCTCTTTTGTCGTACATAAGTGTATATATGGGAGCATCAGGGTAGATCTTATGCAAGACCTCCAAAACTTTCTCGGCGCCACCGAGCTTGATAAGAAAATCGTGGACTATGGCTATTTTGGGATTATTTTTTTTCATCTAGAGAATTAAATACTTCAATTACTTTCAGAGCCGTCATTTTCCAACTGTATTTTCCCAATCTCTCGCTACCAAGTTTTACTAGCTTGTCTGCCTCTTTTTTTGATCCAAGAACCACAGATATTGTTTCTGCGATTTGTTCTGGCTTTTCAGGATCAAAATATTTTACAGCATCACCAGCTACTTCTGGAAGGGATGAGCTTTTTGAGCAAACCACCGGCGTCTGTGATGCGAAAGCTTCCAAAATTGGTATGCCGAAACCTTCGTAGAAGCTTGGGAATACAAAAAGAGAAGCATGTTTATAGTAGGAAGGAAGTGCATCATCGCTTATATAGCCTGTAATAATTATTTTATTGCCAAGATTGTTCTTTTTTATTTCCTGCTCAATCTTTTCATAACCATATCCATGCTTTCCAGCTAAAATAAGTTTGTGTTTGAATGATTTCTCTTTGCAAAGAATTGCAAAAGCCTTTACCAAATTCAAGATATTTTTCTTTTTTTCTAATCTACCAACGTAGAGAAGGTAATCATCTTTGATTGGTTTAGTCGATTCCTTCGTATTTATAAATCTTCCCTCGTCGATACTAAGTCCAGTGACTTGCATCCTACGACGAAAATTAGGATAGAAGGTTTGAAAATCAGTCTTAGAGCTTTCAGTCAGAAACAGGATTGCTTTTGCTTTTTTGACGGCACTTTTAAGGGCGCTTTCTTGGAGAAGTTTGTTTTTTATAGAGTAGCACTCGGCATAGTGTTTGAATCCCAAGTCATGAACGTAGGTTGTAGAGTTTCTCGGGCAATACGAAGGAAGCATGTAGCCCGGCTCTAAAAAAGCGTCATAGTTTCCCCTCATGAGCAATAATGGTAGTTGAAATTTATTCCAAAACCTTTTCTTTTTCGAGTGGATTAGTTCATAATTATTAGTTGAAAACCGCACTTCTTTATTGGTGAGTATGGTGTACTTATTCTTTTTATCGTTCGACAAAAGAGAATCTATCAATTGATAGGAGAAATATTCTATGCCTGTTTTTTTATCTGCTGCGGCTTGCGCAGCATCTATAGCAATTTTCATGGTTAAATTAATTCTTCGCCCAAAGGATTGATCGTTTGTAAGCTTCTAAGTGATCCAAAGCTATGCCACAACCTTTTACTGTACAAAGCTCGGGCTCTTCTGCAACTTCGCAAGGCACTCCTGTAACTTTGGTCAAAAGCGTGTCGATATTTCGCAACCTTGCTCCACCACCAGTTATTACAATCCCCTTGTCCATAACATCTGAGGCAAGCTCCGGTGGGGTGTTTTGCAACACTTCTTTAACAATATTTATAATTTCAAGTAGCGGGCCTTTAACAGCTTTGGCAATATCTTCCGATGATATTATTATGCTCTCCGGCAAACCTGTAACTGAATTTGAGCCCGAAATTTCCTTGTCTAGTTTCTCTTTTGCTGGTGTGGCTGAGCCGATGCCTATCTTAACCTTTTCTGCAGTTTGGCGACCTATTATTAAATTATGTTTTTTTCGGATGTAATTTGATATAGCTGTATCAAGCTTATCTCCGCCTACACGAACTGAGGAAGATACGACAATATCGCCAAGTGCAATTACTGCTACTTCCGAAGTGCCGCCGCCAATATCTATAATCATGTTTCCGCTCGATGTTGCTATGGGAATACCGGCACCAAGAGCGGCAGCGATCGGTTGTTTTATAAGGTATGCCTGCTTTGCTCCAGCTGAGACACAGGCGTCGATTACAGCTTTTCTCTCGGTAGAAGTAACTCCAGCCGGCACAGATATCATTATTTCTGGCTTGATAAGCCGGATTCTGCCCGATACGCGGTTTACAAAGTTCTTGAGCATCGCCTCGGTTATCTTAAAGTTGGCGATAGCGCCTTCCTGAAGTGGATGCGCGGCGATGATACTATCCGGTGTGCGTCCTATCATCTCTTTTGCTTCCTTGCCAATAGCCATTATTTTATTATCGCTCGCCTGTAATGCAACAACAGAAGGCTCGTTGATAACAATTCCTTTTTTAGGAATATAAACGAGAGAATCAGTAGTACCCAAATCGATGGCGATTTTTCTGGACATTAGCCTTCCTTTTCTATCGATACTCCAAGATCTCGCAATTTCTGGTCGATCTTTTCATATCCCCTCTCGATTTGTTCAATATTGTCAATTTTTGTTGTTCCCTCGGCAAGTAGCGCTGCGAGTATAAGTGCTGCACCTCCACGGATGTCTGAACTGCTAATAGATGTTCCAGTCAACTTGTCCGGTCCGAAAACATATACGATATGTGGGCTTTCAATGTTTATATTGGCGTTCATTTTTTTCAACTCCTTTATATAGCCGAAGCGTGATTCGAAAAGAGTTTCAAAGATGCGAGTAGAGCCATCTGTTTGAGTTGAATAAACTGCATAAACAGATTGTAGATCTGTAGGAAAACCAGGATAAGTACGTGTATCAATATCCATGGAACCCAAACCAGTGTGTTTTTTAGTTTTTATAGAATCTTCATTAATTTCAAAATTTGCACCAGCGTCTTTTAGAATCTTCAAAACAAGACTTAAGTGGTTTTTATTCACGTTTTCTATCTCAATTTCAGAATTTGTGGCCAGAGCCATTATCAGATAAGTTCCAGCTTCAATCCGGTCAGATATGGTCGTGTGTTCGGCTCCGCTTAGTGTTTTCACTCCCTCGATCTCTATATCATGGCCGTTGTTAGTGATTTTTGCGCCCATTGAGTTGAGGTAGTCTGTAAGGTCTTTAATCTCTGGCTCGGCGGCGGCGGCGTGAATATTACTAGTTCCTTTTGCGAGTGTTGCCAACATGATTGCATTTTCAGTAGCGGTTACAGATATTTTCGGCAAGATAATCTCCGAGCCTTTTGGTTTGCCAGTAAGTGTGTATTTCTCACCGTCAATCTCCGTTTTTATTCCAAACTGCCGAAAGATATCTAAGTGATCGTCGATCTTTCTAGCGCCTATTAGATCGCCTCCTGGTTGATAGATGGTTACTTCGCCAAAACGAGCAAGCATAGGTCCCGCCAGAACAATAGAAGCGCGAATCTTTTCAGATAGATCCTTATCTAAGACGTGAGAGTTGATACTTGTTGGATCCACCGTAACGCTGTTTCCTTCTACTGTAACGTTCGCGCCGGATTTCTCTATTATCTGTTCTATTTTTTCTATATCTTTAATGCGCGGTACGTTGTGAATAGTCGAAGCGCTACCAGCCATAATAGAAGCCGCAATTAGCTTTAGGGCTGAATTCTTCGCGCCGGAAACTTTAACTTTACCAGAAAGCTTTGCTCCGCCCTGAATAATAAATTTTGACATATTTTCTCCCGATAATTAATAACTCCATTTTAATCTAAAATAGCATAAATTTCAATGCTACCCTTAAAAAAAGTGTAAATATTTGATATAATCTCTTTATGTATAATGAGAGACATAAAAGAATGAAGAGTATTATAGTCGGGCAGGCACTAGTTGCGATTGGAATTATATTCATCGCCTCCTGCCTTATCTTTTACACGATGGGCTACAGGATAAATTTCAAGAACTATACAATAAACAAAATAGGCATTTTGAGCCTAAATTTTGCCGATCATCCAGACAAAATTTCGATTGATGGCAAGGAGCACAAAAACGGGAATAATTTCTATATCGACCTAACTCCCGGGAACTACGACGTGATAGCCTCCAAAGCGGGGCATTACGATTGGAATTCTAGCTATTTGGTAAAATCTGGTCTTGTTCGAAAACAGAACGATATTATCTTTATTAAAGAGAACCCAGAGGTTACGGAGACTTTAGATGAAGAGGTTATAAACAAGCTGAATTTGCCCAATACGAGTCTGATAAGCGAGGACAAGCAGAAGTTAACCAGCAGCGACTATGAGATTTGGGTTAATTCAAAACTAATTACGCGTTATTCAGAGCTGGTTTATGGTGTTACATGGTTCCCCGGCAATGACTATATTGCCTTTCAAATCAACGATGAAATAAGAATAATCGATAAATTTGGTGAAAATGATACCCTTTTGGTAGAACTAGAAAATTCTTCAATAACAAAATTTGCCTTCAAAGGTAACGGACGAGAACTATATTATAGAGACGATTCTAAGTACTATGTTGCGAAAATACGATAAGAATACGATCTAAGCATTACTTCAAATTCCCTGGTAGGATTTTTTTGTTAATTGTATTAATTATTTGTTTTTATATTTTTAGTAGTTGAATTGATTAAATCCTGCATAAGGTCTCCATATTTTTTAGATTCAATCTTCATTTTTGGGTCAATACTGCTCAGCATCTCCTTGCATTCTTTTAGTAATATGCTTTTATTCTTTTTATCAGATGTGTGCTCAATTTCTAGGTAATCGCCCAATATATCGACTCTATCAAGGCAAAGTTCAAAATCCGTTATTTGAAATGTATCCCTAACCTTTGAAACAGTAAACGCTTCTTCATAGCCAAGACTGGTTAGAAATTCTTCCCCATCACTTATTTCTGGAACTGGTGAACTAAATTCTAGTCCAATTCCATTTCTTTTAATTTGTTTAAATTCAACTAAAGTTTTCTTCTCATTTTTTCTTATTCTAGCGCTGAACCGTCCTTCGATTATTTTAGTATTGTTATCTAGATCTTTCGGTCTCCCGAAAACCTTATCAATCAGCACCTCGGTTTTTATATGAACAGCGCCGATAGAGATTATTTTATTTTTCAACTTGTTCAAATTAGCACATTTTGATCTAATTTCGACTTCAAACATAATGGTTCCTTTCAATTGTTTAGCTAATATCCGATTTTATTATTTTGATTATCTCAGGGAAAGTCGAAATGTTGAAATGACCGTTTTTGCTTTCATATGTTATTATAACGGCGTTCTTTAGTTTATCTCTATATTCGTCTGCGTGAGAAATAGGAACAACATCATCGTTTTTCGAAAACATTAGGTATAGGTTTTCGGAACAGCTATCGAGCATTGATAAATCAGAACCAAGTTCGAAACCCCCTACTAGATCTTCCTCGGGAATTGAATTATCGAACGGTGGACATATAAGAAAAGTCGAGAGGATTTTTTTAGGTAGTTTGTTTTCTGAAAGATATTTGGCTAAAAATATCCCACCCAAAGAAGAGCCTATTAAAATTACATTGTCTTTGAAATGAGGGATGAAACGCTCGAAGTAAATTTTCCAATCTTCGTACTTGGCATTGTCTTGCAACGGCATACGAGGTTTTATGATCTCAAATTCGTCACCAAGCTCATCTCTAATATATTTATCAGACCAACGTTTTTTATCTTCTAGCCGTATCTTCCGGTGCTTTAAAAAATCAACATAGTCTGCCCTGTTTTTGAAGGTCGTCCCACCGTGTACTAAAAATATTTGTGTTTTATTCTTCATATTTCCTTTTGCGCTATAACCATTATTTGTATATCTTTGTTCCTATGTTTTTTCCTGATAATATCGACTTGAGTTGTTCGGGCTTTTTCCCGTTGATGACGCGGACTTCCAGATTTTCAGTTTCATTTAGCGTATCACGAATTATCTTCAGTTTGCTATGCATCCCGCCAGCTCCAAGCTTGGTTTTGCTTGTGCCGCAGAGATCATTAATGTATTGATCGGTCAGTCGATCAGCATTTAACGAGGGAATAACTTTATTGTTTTCCAAAACTCCATCAGAACTTGTATTGAAGACCACTTCAACATTTTTGAAAAGGCTTGAACATAATTTTGCTAATAGTGCAGTAATCTTGTCGTTATCTCCAAAGTCTCCACCTCTCATCCTTACAAGCTCTTCATCGGTTACAAAATCATTATCGTTTATCTGAATAACAGATTCATTCATTTTATATAGAGATAAGATGATTTGAGATATTTTTTCTTTTGAGCTTTCAGAAGATAGATCCCTGTGGGTGAGTAGGCTCTGAAGAACTCGTTTGTTTGGGATTGCTTTGTCCCAAAGAATAGATAAATGTGGGTTGCCAATAGCAGAGAAAATTCTTTTTCTAACAATTTCGTCATCTACGTATTGAAAATCATTTTTGAATGTTTTGCCGAAAGCAATAGCGCCCGAGCTAACAATTATGGCTGGGTTCTGAATACTATTAATAATCGATCCATGAGCTTGAATATTTTCATAATCGATTGAAATTTGTCCATCCTCCTCTTGCTTTACAAGAGTGTTGCTCCCGTACTTGATGATTGAAAGCTTGTTGTTAATTTTTTCCACCATAGAACTATCTCTTATAGAATTCTTCGGCTACTATTATCAATCTATTTAGTGCAGTGCCGACCGGTGTGCAAGTCATGAGGCTTAGAATCCTTTTATCTTCTTGATCGAGCACTGAAAGATCGTTTGGTTTTACGCTCTTTTTCTCAACTACGCTGTAACCGTAAATCACATTATTGAAATTTATATATATTTTATCCCCCACTACCAATTTATCGAGTAGCACAAAAGCTTCTTTATATTTACCGTTTGACCAAAAATAGTCGGAAGAGTGACCGGTAATAAATACATTGCCCCCTTCTCCCGGCTTTGCTGTGCCATGCAGGTGTATGACACCGTTTTTTAGGTTGCTCTCTGTTTCTGTTGGGGTGTTTGGGACATCCCACACTATGGGGGCCTGAACATCTATCTTTTCGATCACGATTGCACCATTTGGAACGGCTGGCACATTTATAATATCATCTGTAGAGTTATGCGATTGGTTTGTTCCAGAGCCTATAAGTGGCGAATTATCGACTTCCTCTGTTGTTATATTTTCCTTATACCAAAAGTCAAACCTTTTTTTAAAGGTTCCGAAGTTTATGAGCGCAAATATTATTGAGAATCCAATCACTAAATACAAAACGTAGAGAAAATATCGAAGAACTTTGCGCCCCCCGGTTTCTGTATTAGTTCCATATAAATTTTGGAGATCTTTTTCTTTGAATTTCATAATTTGGTGCCAGAGGTGGGAGTCTGTCACTGGTCAAATTCTGTCGAATTTGCCATCGACCCCGTCTCCCCCGACATTTCGGGGTCCGACATTCAACTCTTCTTTAATTTGGTGCCAGAGGTGGGAGTCGTCTACAAATATTTTTCTGTTGAAAAATTTCGCAGACCCGCCTCGGCTCTCAGTCGAACCTGCGGCATTCTCCTCCATATTTTTTGGTGCCAGAGGTGGGAGTCGAACCCACATCACGCGAGCGTGATACGATTTTGAGTCGTACGCGTATACCAATTCCGCCACTCTGGCTAAATATCAAATAATGTATGGTTAATAACTGATAATTAAGAAACGATGTATTATTGACAATTTCAGCTAAAATTATAGCAAATTTTACGTTCTTTGGAAAGTGCTAATATGCTAAAATTTTAAACGCCTCACTCGTGTGAGGCGTTTAAAATTCATGATGTTGTGCGAATAAACTATTTTAAAATCCTGGAAATCGGTATATAATTGATATATAAAAGGAGGGCGTAAATGCCAGAGGTTTTCAATTTCAACACAAAGCGAACCAAGACGAAGCCTTTTGCTCTGATTATTCTAGACGGTTGGGGCGTAGCTCCTTCATGGGGTGGAAATGCGATAACGCTTGCAAAAACTAGTTATTTTGACGAACTTATTCGGACTTATCCAAATACTACTCTCTCCGCCTCCGGACCAAGCGTTGGTCTTTCTGAAGGTTCCCCGGGAAATTCTGAAGCAGGTCACTTGAATATCGGTGCTGGCAGGATAGTACATCAAGATTTGCCCCTTATCAATCAAAAAATTGAAAGTGGCGAATTTTTTAATAACAAAACAATGAAGGCCTCTTTGGGGTATTTGAAGAAATATGGAGGTAAGCTTCATGTTATGGGCCTTCTTTCAAAATCTGGGACACATAGCCATCTGAATCACCTTTATGCTACTCTAAAGTTTTATAAGGAAAACGGTGTTACGGATGCATATATTCATCTTTTTTCAGATGGACGTGATTCCGACCCCATGAGCGGGATTGAGATGATCGGAGAAGTACAGAAAAAGATTGATGAGTTGGGAATAGGTCGTATTTCATCTATCATGGGTAGATTTTATGCTATGGACAGAGATAATCGTTGGGGACGCACCATACGAGCATACAACACACTTACTAAAGGGGAAGCAGAGGTTGCTCAGAACGCAAACCAGGTTTTTTCCCATAGCTATAAGAGAGGCATAACGGACGAATTTATCGAGCCGAGGATTATTACAAACAAAATTTCAAATTTTGAGAAGATAGTAGACAAAGATGTTGTTCTGTTATTCAATTTTCGCCCTGACAGAGTTAGGCAATTGACAAAAGCATTTTTGGCCACAGAGGTAAAACAATTTCCGGATAGAAAAAAACTCAAAAATATTATGATGGTTAGCTTTGTTACATACGAAAGAGAAAACCTCGGGGATAAGGTTTTTTACCCCGACCCTATTGAAAACCCTATAGCAAAAGTAATTTCCGACAAGGGTTACAAGCAACTTCACATGGCTGAAACAGAAAAATACCCACACGTCACCTATTTTATGAACGGTGGCAACGAACAAGCCTATCCAGGAGAAACCAGAAAAATGATTCCGTCACCCAAGGTAAGAACTTACGATTACGCTCCGAAGATGAGCGCAGAAAAACTCACAAAACAGCTGAACAGTTTCGTAAAACAGGGGAAGAATCATTTCTATATAGTCAACTATGCGAATCCCGACATGGTTGGCCATACAGGGAACTTGGAGGCAACGATACAAGCTATAAGCTATATAGATACATGTCTAAAATCACTCATACCTGAAATCTTGAAACAGGAAGGCACGGCTTTAATATTTGCTGATCACGGAAACGCTGAACAGATGATTAATCCGCAAACTTCAGAACCAGATACGGAGCACACTACCAATCCCGTTCCATTTATTTTAGTAAACGAGAAATTGAAAGGAAATGTCGTTCTTCAAAATAATGGCTCATTAACCAATATTGCGCCTACGGCACTTGAGCTTCTGGGAATCGATAAACCAAACGAGATGTCTTCAAGGGAAAGTCTAATTCTTGCCAATCCTCGATTTGAACATAAAGGAATTCTAAAATTTTAAGATGAATAAGTTGTCTAATTATCGCAAAAAAGTAGCCCTATTAGTTGTTGAGGGATTGTCGGCCAAGACAAAAAGAGAGGGCTCTCCCCTACTTCCTTCAAACTCGGGCAATATCGAGGTGCTTCTTTCGGGGTATGAAAAGAAGATTCTAAAAACTTTGGACCCAACAATTGATAGTAACATACTAGAAACAGACATTGTTTCGCTGTACAATACGTTCTCTTCTTCAAAACGAGCTCTAAGTGAGGTTGCTAATTTTAAACATGATAAAAATGATTTCAAGAGTAAATTGGAAAAAATCAGTCACAACTGTAAAAATCACTCCTCTTCAATGCATTTAGCCATGGTGTACTCTAAAAATCCAAAAGTATTTAACCAAAATATTTTCGACGAAATTATTGCTGGACTTAAGGAAATTGGGTTAAATAGGATTTATCTTCATCTGTTTTGCGACTTCACTATGAAATCATCTGAAGTTAGAAATTTTGTTGAGCGATACAACAAGTTAGATGGAGCAAAGTTTCAGATTTCCTCAGTTTCGGGCACCTCATCCCTTCTGAGCCATAAGCAAAAAAATCAACTAGAAATATACAAATCGATGGTATTTGGAGCCAGTCATCAGATTATGGATATTTCACAGATTGATGATGGGGATTTTTCGCATCTACTCCCACACACGTTTATAAAAAATAGAAAACCGATTGGCATGATAAGCGATTTTGACACGATTCTATTTTTAAATTCAAGCTCTGAAATTTTCTTCGAACAGATTCATCTCTTAAATAAAAAAAGTAAATCTTTCCGTGGAGACAAAAACCTTTTTATGATAAATACTGTATGTTTGACTAAAATTTATCGAAATATTGATGGCAAGGGAGTCGAATACCTAATTAGTAATATGCTTTACCAAAAAAATCTATTTTCAACTTTGTCTGAATATGGATTAAGCCAGATTAAAATATTTAATGCAGAAGATAGGGACCAGTATCTAGAAGGATATAATGGTTCCAACGAGATATTTGAAAACGAAGATGTTGCGTTAATAGAGAGCGAAGGCAACCATGTCCTCTCCGCTCGTCACATCATACAAACATTTATTGAATCTATTGAAAATGATGAGCATGATCTTGTTTTTGCCTCAATGAACAGTTTAGTCAAATGTTCGTATGATACGGACTTAAAAGATTCGATATCTGTAGTCGACGAAATAAATCAAGCTATACCAGAGATAATTAGAATATGCGCAAAAAATAAATTGACCTTTGTTTTTGCCTCGCCTTTTGGCGGTTCAGACTCCTTTTCCTCCGGCGACAAGCAAGGTCAAGAAAAGAATTTTGAAAATATCAAACTAACCACTGTGCCTCTGGTGCTTGTAAATAACTTATTTAAAAAAGAGACTAGTAATCAGTTCATGATAAACAATTCCAATTTAATTGATATAATAAGTAGTAAGTCTAGTGTTTATGATTTTGCCCCGACTATTTTGGATTTATTTAATATTGAAAAGCCGGAAGGTTTTCAGGGAAGAAGCTTAACAAATGTCTAAAAAAAGAGTAGAAATTGAGGTTTCGGCAAGGCATATCCATCTTGCTAAAGAAGATTTTGAAACACTTTTTGGCAATGACGCCGTTCTAGATGTTCGAAACTATCTATCTCAGCCAAATGAATTCGCTTCAAATAAAATTGTCGAGATTGTTGGCCCAGATTACGTTTTCGAGAAGGTTCGAATACTTGGTCCATTCAGAAATTATAGTCAGGTAGAAATGTCAAAAACAGATACCTTGAAATCTGGCATAAATGCACCTTACAAAATTTCCGGAGACTTGCCGGGAGCCAGGGTTCGAGTAATCGGTCCCGAGGGAGAGTTTATAAAAGATATCGCAATAATCGCGAAAAGGCACATCCATTTGAGTCCAGCCGAGGCTCGAACACTTAGGGTTCGATCAGGTCAGCACTTATCTGTTAGTATAGGCGGAGAAAGATCTGTAACTTTTGATAGATTTGAGGTTAGAGTTGGTGATAACTTCAAAAAGGCCTGTCACGTCGATACAGACGAAGGAAATGCGGCTGGAATTGATAAAAAATGTATAGGAACAATTATATGATACTAGTTATTAACACAGGTTCGTCTTCCATAAAGACTAAGCTTTTTAAACGGCACAAGGGTGTATTGATTGAAGTTTCTGCATTTTCCTCTGCTGGTATATCATCGAAGAACATCTCAAATTTTAGCCGAGCAACAACTTCTTTGTTTCGAGAAAATAATCTGGATAAAAAAGATATTAAAAAAGTTGCTTATAGAATAGTCCACGGTGGCGATGAGGGGAAAAACAAATCGACAATTGACGTTAATGTCGAGAAATTGATAGAAAAATACAATCACCTATCTCCGAACCACAACCCATACGCCCTGGCTGTAATTCGTCAAACAAAGAAATTATTGAAAGATGCTAAGCACTACGCTTTTTTCGACACTGCATATTTTTCAAGCATTCCAGATGAGAACAAGCTCTTTCCCTTACCAAAGCTTATCAACCACGGAATAGAGATAAAAAAATACGGTTTTCATGGGCTTTCACATCAATATATATATGAGAAAGGTGCATCTGGAAAAAAGGCCATTACTGTTCACCTCGGAGCTGGTTGTTCTATCGCTGCAATAAACAGGGAAGGCCCGCAAAACACAACTATGGGTTCCACTCCTCTCGGTGGACTTGTTATGCTTTCGCGACCTGGAGATCTAGATCCTGGTGTAGTTTTAGAATATGCCCAAAAATATGGTTACAAAAAAAGCTTGGACGTTCTAGCCAAAAAATCAGGCCTCCTCTCTATTACAAATAAAACTTCCAGCATGCTCGATATTATTTACCAAGCTTTTGGGTATATAGAAGATGATAAATCTATGTTGAGTCGTGGATTGCCAACGGACGTTGCTTCCACAAAAAAAGCAGAGATCGCAATTAGCAAGTTTGTTAGGTCAATCCAGAAACACATTTGCGAATATTATATAGAACTCGGCGGATGCGATCATTTGATTTTTAGCGGTCGAATCGGCACTGGTTCGAAGAAGATACGAAGTTTAATTACAAAAGATATAAAGTTTTTAGATATTAAAAATATTGAAGCTATTACAACAGATGAAGAAAAGATGATGGCCTCGTATCTTTAAATATATTGTTGTATGTGCTAAAATTTAAACAATGACAAAAAAACATTCAAAACTTGTTACTGGGAATCAAGCGGCAGTTTTGGGAGCTTTAGCGGGCGGTGCTGAAGCTATGTTTGGCTATCCCATAACTCCAGCTACTGAAATTCTCCAAGGATGGATTGAAAAAGCTCAAAGCGACAAATCTTTGCACTTTTTGCAAACTGAAGATGAAACTTCGGCTGGTTTCGCTGTTTGCGGAGCGCTACTAAACGGCACGAAGGCTTTTACAGCTTCTGCTGGTCCCGGTCATGTCCTGATGCAGGACCCCGTGTCCATGGCGGAAAATGTTCGGCTTCCCTTCGTTGGGATAATGATGCAAAGAGGCGGACCATCCACAGGAACGGTTAATTTTTCTCAACAGGAAGTAAACCTTGCTTCCTTCGGTGGTAACGGTGAGGGGTTAAGAATTGTTTATTCGGCTTCAACTGTTCAGGAAATGTACGACTTGTCAGCAAAGATATTTAATACAGCCTGGAAATACATGTTCCCCACTTTTCTACTTGGTGACGGTTATATCGGGAAAATGGAGTCTGAGATAGGTCTAACAAAAAAAGTGAACCCAATAAGTTCGAAGAAACTTCTTAGAGAACAAAAAACACCGACACACTTGAAGAACTGCTACTCATCCGAGGAAGAGCTAGCCGAGATTTTGAAAGAAAATATCTATGAATGGAACAAGAACAAGAGCGTGATTGCTGAAAGCGAGAAATATCGTACAGAGGACGCAAAAGAGATCATTGTTGCTCATGGTCTTGTGGCCTCTGCAGCAAAAGAAGCCGTGGATATGATGCGAAATCATGGCAGAAAAATTGGCCTCTTCAGGGCTATCACAGTTCATCCGCTAGACACACTGCCTCTCTCAAATTTAGCCAAGAAGGTAAAAAGGATTCATCTTATCGAGGCTTCGCAAAACCAATTTTCAAGAATAGTTAAATACGAACTTTACGGAGAAACGACAGATATCGTTGAGCATTCCAAGCCGGCAGAGGGATTTTCACCTTCGGAGATAATCGATTTAATACGAGATTAACTTTATTAATTACCTAACAAGCTAATGTCTAAGAAGCTAGGGACATAAACCATGGATCAGATTATGCCAACAAGTTGGTACGCGAAAAGTAAGCCTCATTTTTTCTGTGGAGGTTGTGGTCACGGTATTACCTTGAAACAACTCGGGTATGCTATAGACGATTTGAAAATTCAGGAAGATATCGTATTTGGTATTGATATCGGCTGTTCCCTGCTAGCTTGGGATTTCTTTGCTTGCGATACGATCCAAACCCATCATGGACGCACTACTCCTGTTATGGTTGGCTATAAGATGACAAAGCCCTCGAAAATTGCGCTAGCCTATATGGGCGATGGCGGTGGATATGCTATTGGTCTGCAGTCACTACTTCACGCTGCTTTTCGAAATGATCCTATAACAGCTATTTTAGTTAACAACGAAAACTATGCCATGACAGGTGGACAAATGGCTCCAACAACTGAATCAGGAGTAAAAACAACAACATCACCCAATGGAAAACCAATAGAGTTCGGCCCTGGTTTCAAAGGGCCTGAAACAGTGAGAGGGGTTGCTAATAAAGATGCCTATGTTGCTCGTGCTTCTGTTTCTAATCCAGTAGTACTTCGGAATACCTTGAAAAAAGCTATTGAAACGCAGGCTGAAAAGAATAATTTCTCTTTCGTTGAAATCTTGTCCGTATGCCCTACTAATTGGAAGACATCGGCAAAAGAATCGCTAGAACGTGTTAAAGATATGGAAAAGTATTATCCTTTGGGAGAGATATAAACTTTTATATTAATATCGATTAGGAGTTATTATGAATGAAGGAGAACGAGGGGCACCTGCTGACGCAGAGGATTGGACCGCGCCAAAGGATGAGGTCGAAACTAATGATGACATAAGACCGATTGAGATGAGCGAAAAAGTTAGAGATAGTTGGACGGGCTTCCATTCGAATTGGATGGACGGTGAAACCGTGTCGTGTGATCAGCTAATCACCTATGTTAAAGATAATCTAAATACTTCTGAGCCAGGCATCGGAGAAATGAATGCTGTAATTGATTCACTTGTTTCTGAACACAAAGATTGGTTTATGCCTGAGTTTTGGACTGAACACGAGAAAGGCAGAGATAAAGCTGCATAAATTCTTATGAAAAATTGGTCAAACAAAAAAGTAAAATTGATTTTATCCGGCGAAGGTGGTCAGGGAATTCAAACTATCGCCAAAGCATTAGTCGCAATGGCAGTGGGGCAGGGATTAAAAGTCTCGTATCTGCCCTCTTTTGGCGTGGAGCAAAGAGGGACTCCCTCAATTGCCTATGTAATTATTTCTGGCTCGGATATCAATTATCCAAGATTTGAAGAAGCAGATATTGTGATGGCACTTGCCAACAGAGCCGTTCCAAAAGTAAATCATTTTATCACACCAAATACAGATGTTCTTTTCGACTCGTCTGTTATTAAACCAAATACTTTTACCCGTATGGCTGTTCACAAACTTGGAATTCCAGCAACAGCACTATCGCATGAAAAATTTAATCCTCGCTCATACAATGTGTTAATGTATGGCGTTTTGGTTAATATGTTAAAGCTTGATTCAAGCCAATCGTGGAAAGCAATTAAAAATCAACTTAAAGACAAATTTAAAACCAAGAAGATTGAGGACGACAATAAAAATGCGTACGAATTTGGATACGAAGCCGTATTGGAAAAAAAGAGATTTTCATCCCCCACCTTCGAAACTAAATCAACGATAAATTACTATAAGAGCAAAGACAAAAAAGGAACCATTAACCCCTCTCTCTGCAAAGGTTGTGGTTTGTGCATTGAAAAATGCCCTACTGGGGCTCTTTCTTTTGGTACTGATTTGGGAGTATTTGGCACTCCTGTACCGGTGGTTGATCTAAACAAATGTATTGGTTGTGGTCTCTGCCATCAAATCTGCCCAGACGGAGCGATATTTATAGAAAAAAACAAATAGTATTTATTTTACTCGATCTAAGTTGCTCTCTTTCACATTTTTCTCTGTGACTTCTTTGTCGGGCATAAGCCCAGGAAGTTTATAGTACTTTACGTTCTGTTTTATTGCACCAGGCAGCATAAAAAATGATAGTTTACTCCACCAATTCTTTTCTGGGGCCATCCCTACTGCGATTAAAGTTACATCTTTGCTTTTAATTAAATTCCAGTGTGTTCGCGTAAAATCAGTCAATGGCATAACTCCGCCGTAGGTGCCACTGATAATAAATATCTTCTTGGCCGTTTTAATATCTTTTTCGGCGGCGTGTTCAAATTCAACAGGCTCCGTTTTGTACTTTGCTGCCAGCCAACCAGCATATTCTTTTGATGCGCCGTTTTTTGTTTTATAAGCAATAAAAGTGTTCATTTTGTTTAGTTAATTTTATTTTTAATTTTTACACCAAGAATATTCTTCCAAAATCTAAGCTTCTCTATAATGCAGTAATAAACAGGGAAAGCTGTAACAGCCAAGATAGTAGATGCTAATAGTCCGAATATTATTGTATAGACCAGAGATTCCCAGAAAGGATCGGCAAGTGACAAAGGCACAAGAGCTACAATTGTGGTGATAGTGGTGATAACAATCGGTCGAAAACGCACAGCCATCGCCGTAGAGATCGCCTGTCCTGGATTTTTGCCACTCAGGCGCTCTCTATTAGCAAAGTCGATAAGCATGATTGTATTGTTGACCACGATACCGGATAGAGCGATAACCCCAATGAGAGCAAAGAAGCTTAGTTCGTTGTTGGAGTAGAAGAGTGCTGGAAATACTCCGGCGAAAGAAAATGGTATGGCCAGTAAAACCAAGAACGGCAGAGAGAAAGAATTGTACTGGAGTACAAGCAGTACATACATAACTGCGAGTGCTATGTAGAAGAAAAAGAGTGCAGAATCAAAAGAGCCCATAAGCTCGCTCTCAAGCCCTTGGTTAAAAAGTATTCCCTGGTCAGCGTCTAGTCCAAGCTCTTCTAGTTTCGACTCATTAAATTCCTCTTCTACAGTTTTTTGCAATTCGATGATAATTCCTGAATTTTGAGTGTCAGATATCTTTGTTTTGACCTGGATAAATCTCTCGCCATCTTTTCTAGCAATAGTAGTCAAATAATCAACAGCAGGATCAAACGATTTCTCGCCATCCAAAACTTCCTTGTCAGTCAAAAACTCTGTAAGTTCATCGGCGGCTCTCTCTAGCAAGGCCTGATCATCTGAATAAACTTGAACAAAGAACTTGTACTCTGTTGTGTCTGGAGGACCAGCGCTGTAGGCAGAAGCTTTCATTGAAGCGTTATCAATTTCAGAATAATCATCGTTTATAGCTTCCACTAGTTCTGGGGCTGTTTTTTCACGGTCTTGAAAATCAGTCAGACGTACAAACAGGTAGCCCTGCGTGCTGTTCGAGGCAAAATAATCGACTTCTAGAATTTCGTCATCGGCATTTTCAACCAATATATTTTCAGCATCAATTGCAATCTGCTCTGCTTGGTCAACCGTTGTTCCATCTGGAAAAGACATCTGCACAATCATACTGTTAGCATCTTTTGGCGGAGCGAAAGTTGAGAATTTCAATTTTGTTGAATAGTATATCCCACCACTAATTAAACCGAGAGAAACTATCAGAATTATTGTTGCCCATAAGGGTTTGCATACGTACCAGCCGATAAATTGTCCGACTTTCTTACTGGCCATTGAAATGAGATCGCCGAGTTCGTTAAATATAACATTTCCAATTTTTGATAAAAAAGTCTTTCTCTCGACTTTTTTATAGTTTGGGATTAAGAAGCTGGATAAAAATGCAATCGTAGTAAGAGCAATTATAAGCGAGGCCACAAGCGCAATTATTACTGTTACCGGTATGTACTGGATAAAATCACCTAAAACGCCGGATATCAGTGCCATAGGGATAAAGACGAGAAGAGTAGTCAGCGTTCCAGAGATATCAGCAATTCCTATGTCCTTTATGGCAGCAGTTACCGCCTCAGCTCCTTTTTTGCCGAGTCGTTTCTGCCTATCAACAGATTCCACGACGACTATAGCATCGTCCACGAATAAACCCAAAACAAGGATGAGTCCGAAGAGGACCATAGTATTTAACTCGTATCCGATAAGATATAAGCCTAGGAATGTTGCAAAGAAAACAGTTGGTATAAAGATGGCACCTATAATTGAAGCTCTCCAGTTGATCATGATAAACAAAACTACTACAACAGCTATCAGAGAAGTAAGTGCTGTTGATTCCAAATCCTGAATCTGATCTTTAGTATACTGTGCCATGTCACCGCCGTAAGCGATAGTGTATCCGTTTAGCTCTCCCTCATTTTCTAATCGTTTAATTTCTTCGCGAACCTGGTCAGATGTTTCTACAATCCCACTATCTAGCTTTTTAGTTACGCCAACATTTATCGCTTCTCTAAAAACAAGCTCGCCATCTTCTTTTAGACCAACTCTAGAATAACCCTCTTTTTGAATAACAGTT
Source organism: uncultured Candidatus Saccharibacteria bacterium (assembly GCA_964426805.1). GTDB lineage: Bacteria > Patescibacteriota > UBA1384 > XYA2-FULL-43-10 > XYA2-FULL-43-10 > CAYRRY01. The sequence goes on from CAYRRY010000001.1 coordinate 37,482, forward strand.
TTTCCGGTAAATGGATTGGCTCGCTCAATTAAAACATCGGTTGCGTTTGAGTTTTTTACAGCGTTAAGTTTAGAAAATTTGTTAGATAAGAATAGGGCCTTATCTTGTAGCTCGAAAGTTGTTTTGCCTTCTCCTGAAAGAGAAAACAAAAGGTCACTCTCGCCGTCAACTGCTCCAGCATTTATCGTCATATAATTTAGCTCTGCGCCCTCTGGTAGAAAACTTGTATCTTTTAGCTCATCTTTTAGAGCATCAACTCCCTGTTCTGAGCTATATCCGGAAACAAATTCAATTTGAATGATTGAAAAATTTGGATAAGACTGAGTCAAGGTACTTTTTACTTCTGGCACTTCCAGAACTTTCTTCTCAAGTGGTCCAGCTACCCTCAAGTCAACCTCTGCCGAGTCATTTGCTAAATATGAAGTTTGGAGTATGGCAATTGGGATCTCGATTGGCGGCAAGCCCTCTCTTTTTAGGAACTGAGTATATGTCACGTATCCTATAGCTATAATTGCCAAGAGTAGCAAAATTGTGATTCTGTAAGTTTTTACAAAGTAGGTGCTAAATGAAGCAATCGCATTTTGTAGGAACGAGCTTTTCATAATAAATTAAAGTTAAATAATAAAACAAATATTGATAAATATTGATAGTGCTAGTTTACTATAGGATTAGACAAATTTCAATCAGAGCGGCTCTCAATGTTTCGCGTAATAGAATCTATTTGTAAGTTAAGAGAATTTATATGATTATTTTGAATATCAATTGTTTCAGACATCTTCCATCTTTTACTTAAAACGAACACACCGACACTTGCTTGAATGATTTGGTGGACCGTAAGGGACTTGAACCCTTGACCTCCTCCATGCCATGGAGGCGCTCTAGCCAACTGAGCTAACGGCCCACTATAGAAATAATATTACATTCATTTAGCTATAAAATCAATCTCATTCGTGATAAAATAGTATTATGGAAACAAAAACAAAGTTATTAAAAATTGCTGGGCTGTCAAAAGCAGAACTTCATATTCATAGCAATTATTCTGACGGAAAAGGATCGATTGAAGAAATCTTGGAATATGTTGAACATAACACCGATTTAAAAGTAATTGCCATCACTGATCATGATACTATTGAGGGCGCAAAAATAGCAGACAAGTTAGTCAAAAACGGCGACTATAGGTTTGATGTAATAATTGGCGAAGAAGTTACATCGAGAGATGGTCACATTGCCGGTCTTTTTCTAAAGGAAAAAGTAAACCCAGGTATGAGTGCTAGAAGAACAGTGAATGCCATTCATCGCCAAGGCGGTTTAGCAATTGCGGTGCATCCTTTTTTCAAAACACATTATTATCATCCTGATTATCCGATAATGCGTGGAGTAGGCGCAAAAGTGCTGCTGAGACTACGGGGACTATTTGATGCAATCGAGGTAATTAATGCTACCCCAACAATGGGTTACGAAAACTATATGGCAGACTTATATAATAAAACTATTGTCCATACCGCAGAAACAGGTGCCTCGGACGCTCACATTATAGGTGCTATCGGTCATGGCTACACTCTTTTCGAAGGAAATTGTAAAAAAGATCTTAAAAACGCTATAAAAAAAGCTCAGACAAAAGCGATGTCAAAAAAATGGAGCATTCTTGAAATGTTGAGGTATCTTTACTTCTTTATACCAAGTGGATTGAGAATACTGACATATTCCATTTTGCACCCAAGACAATTGAAAAATAGTTAAATTGTTGGTATTTTAAGTACATATGAAATACGACTTCAAATCAATCGAGAAAAAATGGCAAGAACGTTGGGAGAAGTCGGATGAGTTTATGGCTTCCGACGACTCAGACAAACCAAAACACTATAATTTGGTAGAATTTCCCTATCCATCTGGTGCTGGTCTCCATGTGGGGCACGTTATGGGTTATGGCGCCTCAGACGCTTACTGTCGCATGAAACGGATGCAGGGTTACAATGTGCTTTTCCCAATTGGTTGGGACTCTTTTGGTTTGCCCACCGAAAACTACGCCATAAAGAACAAGATTCACCCACGAGTAGCTACCGACCAAAATATAAAAACATTTATTAAACAGTTTAAATCGCTAGGCATCTCTTTCGATTGGTCGAGAGAAATCGATACAACTGATCCAAATTATTATAAGTGGACTCAGTGGATATTTTTGAAGTTCTACAAACACGCAATAGTCGATGGAAAATTAGTTGAAGTAGCTGACGACGATACTATAACTCCCAGATTAGCTTATCAAGATGAGATAGCAATCAATTGGTGTCCGTCATGCAAAATAGGTTTAGCAAATGAAGAAGTAGTAAACGGCAAATGTGAACGATGCGGAGAAGAAACATCTAAAAAAATGCAGAAACAGTGGATGCTTCGCATAACCGACTATGCTGATAGGCTTATAGATGACCTTGATACCGTTGATTATCTAGAAAGGATAAGAACCCAACAAATAAATTGGATCGGGCGATCCGAAGGTACAGATGTGGACTTTAAGCTAAAAGGTTTAGATCAAATCATAAAGGTTTTTACTACGAGAGTAGATACCCTTTTCGGTTGTACATATATGGTACTTTCGCCAGAACATACACTTGTTAAAAAGCTGGACTCTTCAATAAAGAATGCTAATGAAGTTAACAAATATATCGAAAATGCTAAAAATAAATCTGATTTAGAACGAACAGAGCTTCAAAAAGAAAAAACTGGCGTACGGCTCGAGGGGATAACAGCCATCAACCCTATCAACAATGAAGAGGTTGAGGTTTGGATCGCAGACTACGTTCTAGCTAACTACGGTACAGGGGCTGTTATGGCTGTGCCGGCCCATGATGACCGTGATTATGAATTCGCCAAGAAATATGGGATTGAAATAAAAAACGTGATTATCCCAAAAGTAGTCGACAAACACGATCCGCCAATGGAAGGTGTAGAAACAATTTATAGATTTTCGATACAAGCTATCATTATAAATCAGAAAGATGGGAAAGTCTTAACTCTCAAATGGAAAAAACTCCCGTGGAGAACATTTATCACTGGTGGTATAGACGAAGGCGAAGATGTTGTAGAGGGGGCTAAGCGAGAAATATTAGAAGAGACTGGGTACAAAAACATTAAATTCATTCGAAATCTTGGTGAAATCGTAGAGTCGCATTTTTATGCTAATCATAAAGAAGAAAACCGCAAGGCTCATTTTCAGGGTATACTTTTTGAACTAGAAAACGATGAACGAGATGAGGTGTCTAGCAAAGAAAAAGAAATCCATGAGGCCGAATGGATGACCTGGGAAGATTTGAACAATGACAAACAGATTAAATGCGCTGAGTATGACATCTGGTTGGACAGAATTAATAATGACGAACACGCCTTTATTGAATACGGTGTTTTAATAAATAGCGGTAAGTTTGATGGACTGGAGTCAAAAGAAGCAATTCAAAAAATCACACAAAAGATTAAAGACAATAATAGTGGAGATTTTGCAAAGAACTTCAAGCTTCGAGATTGGATTTTTTCGCGACAGCACTACTGGGGTGAACCGATACCTATCATACATTGTAATACTTGTGGCACTTTACCTATGGACGAAAAGAACCTGCCTCTAGAATTGCCAGTAGTTGAGAACTATCAGCCCACAGACACTGGCGAGTCACCCTTGGCAAAAATCAAAGAATGGGTCAACGTTAAATGTCCTAAATGTGGAGCTGAAGCCAAAAGAGAAACCGACACAATGCCAAATTGGGCTGGCTCTTCTTGGTATTTCTTAAGATATTGCGACCCTAAGAATAATGATGAGTTTATATCTAAAACAATGCTTGCTAGTTGGATGCCCGTAGATCTTTATAATGGTGGCATGGAACACACAACACTTCATCTTCTATATTCGAGGTTTTGGCACAAGTTTTTATATGACTTAGGAGCCGTAAATACAGCTGAGCCTTACAAAAAGAGAATAGCTCATGGCATTATCCTTGGTACTGACAACCAGAAAATGAGCAAATCAAAGGGAAACGTAATAAGCCCCGATGATATAGTTGAGCAATACGGAGCGGACACTCTTCGAGCCTATATTATGTTTATTGGACCATATGATCAAGAATCCGCTTGGAATATGGACGGAGTTGCTGGTGTTAACAGGTTTTTGAATAAAGTAGTAAATAATTTTGAGAAAGTTGACGGTAATCACAAAGATGACGACAATACTATAAAGTTGATAAACAAGACAGTAAAAGGTGTCGGCGAGGACATTGAGAGGTATTATCTAAACACCTACATTGCCAAGTTAATGGAGTTCAACAACCATCTCTTCACACTCGACAAAATATCTAGTCTAACATTAACTACATTTGCAAAGCTTCTCTCTCCTGCTTGCCCCCACCTAGCATCAGAAATGTTAGAGAGATTGAAGTCAGAGGACAATCTATGGCCAGAGTACGACAAATTAAAAATAATAGATAGCGAAATTACACTTGTTGTTCAGATAAATGGCAAAGTTCGTGACAAGATGACAGTACCCGCCAACATAAGCAAAGATGAGATGCTCAAAATTTCCAAAGAGAGCAAAATCGTTCAAAAATGGACAAAGAACAAGGAGATAATCAAAGAGATAGTCGTCCTAGGAAAGCTTGTTAACATTGTTATCAAGGGTTAGCTTGATATTTTAGCTATTTTGTGCGATAATTCATTAGTGTTAAATCATAAATATTATTTAGATCAGTTATGGCAGAACCAAAAAAGAGAACAAACAAATCCAAGCGTGGTATGAGAAGAATGTGTATTAAAGCCAAGGCTCCATCTATCGCCTACTGCGACAATTGTCACGAGGCAGTTATTAGCCACCAAGTATGCAAAAACTGTGGTTTTTATAATGGCAAAAAAGTTATTGATATAGAAAGCAAAAAAGAAGTAATCGAAGAGAAGTAAAAATATGAATCGTCACCTGGGCAGAATTGTAGCAATGCAGACCCTGTATGAGAATGATTTTCGAGAGGGATCTGACTTAGAAGAGATAAAATCTAGAAACATTGGAGAATACTCCGATAAGGTAGATGATACTTTTATCATAGGTATTGTTGACGGTGTTTTAAAAGAAAAGGAGAAGATAGACGAGATAATCCAGGACTCTGCACCAGAGTGGCCGATAGATCAAATATCAATCATTGATAAAAATATCCTACGAATTTCGATCCATGAGTTAGTATTTTCGAAAGATGTTCCGCCAAAAGTTTCAATTAATGAAGCGGTAGAACTTGGCAAACAGTTCGGCGGCGAAAATTCATCTAAGTTTATAAATGGAGTTTTAGGTACAGTACATGAAAAATATTCTGATGAATCAGATAATAAGAAAGGCAAAAAATGAAAACAATTGAAGAATTTGAAAAAAGTATAGGAGTAGAGTTTAAGGACAGAGAGTTGATAGAAACCGTCTTTACACACCGATCTTATCTAAATGAACACCGAAACTTGAGTCATGATCATAACGAACGGTTAGAGTTTCTCGGCGATGCCGTCTTGGAGTTATGCGTTACTGAGTATTTATATGAAAAATACGACAAACCCGAAGGAATTATGACAAACTGGAGAAGTGCTCTCGTAAAGGGAGAATCGCTTTCGACAGAGGCAAAAAGAATAGGGATGAATGAGTTGATTAAAACTTCTCGCGGTGAATCAAAAAATACTGGAAAGGCCAGGGATCTGATTATGGCCAATGCTTTTGAAGCCCTTTTAGGGGCAATATATCTAGATAATGATTACAAAAAGGCCTACACCTTCGTTAAAAAGAATGTAGCTTATAAGTTAGATGATATAGTAAAAAAAGGCTTGGATTACGACGCAAAAAGCAAGTTCCAAGAACTTGCTCAAGATACCCTTGGTATTACACCATCATACGATGAATTAACATCTGTCGGCCCAGATCATAACAAAGAATTCACAATGGCTGCATTTTTAAACGGTAAAGAGGTTGGAAAAGGCAAAGGAAGATCAAAACAGAAAGCTCAAACTGACGCAGCCACCGAATCACTTAAAAATTGGGAAAAGATAAAAAAAGAATTCAAATAGATTGAATAATAAAAAGGCAATTACATATTAAGTGTTTTTTTTAGTGCCAATCAATATTACGAAATCCCCAATCAAGCAAGCGAACCGATTCATCCGCAGATGCGGTTACAGTATCTAGATAGGTATGAAGAACAACTCCGACCAATGTGTTACCCTCTCTGCTAGCAGCAGAGACAAGACAGTGACCTGCTTCCGGCATATATCCTGTTTTTACTCCGATAGCTCCAATGTAGTTGTATTCTCCGACCAACCTATTCGAGTTCTTAAGTTCATGATAAATTGATTTTTCTGTATTCTTTGCCACATACTTTTCAGTTCCTACAATTTTTCTAAATATTTTACTTTTCAGAGCCTCGCTGGTCAAAGTAAAAAGATCATAAGCCGTGGAGTAACCAGTAACATCCAGTCCGGCGGGATCTTCGTATTTTGTATCAGTCATACCTAGTTCTACGGCCTTTTCGTTCATTAGTGAAATAAATTTCGATATACCCACATCGTCAGCATTATTTGCATGTTCTGCTAACGCATAAGCTGAATCATTGCCAGATTTTATAAGAAGACAGTGCAAAAGCTCAGACACGCTCATCTTCTCACCGACTCTTAAAAACGCGTCGGCACCAACTTGATAAGCAGCATCAGCGGAGACTGTTACAACCTCATCCAGAGCATATTCGTCGAGCACGACCAAAGCTGTCATTATCTTTGTAGTAGAGGCTATGGGAACTTCTGTCTTGTCGCCCTTCTTCAACATCACCTTACCGCTCTCCAAGTCAGCTAACAGGTAGTTGTTTGCTCTTATGTTCGCACTTGGCGCACTTTTCTTCACCTCAGGAGTTCTAATCAGTTCAGGTAGATATGCGTCTATACCAGAAGCTACAACGCCCCTGTCATCACGCTGTTCAAGATTATAAACTGCGTCGTCAAACCTGTCCTCAGCAAAAGAAAAACCAAGTACGGAGCTAATAATCGATACCAAAAATAGTGATTTTTCAATCATCTTGTTTATTTAGTCGTTTGTTTCAGTGTCCTTTATGGAAAGCGCCTTACTTTTTGCTTCTTTTGATAGTTCTATATGAACTGTTTTTAGCTGATTTTCCGATATGCTTGAGGGCGCTCCCATCATAGGATCTCTTGCGTCGCCAGTTTTTGGAAATGCCATAGCCTCTCTTATGGCTTTCTCTCCAGAAAATATGGCTGCGATTCTGTCTATTCCAGCAGCAATTCCACCGTGAGGCGGTGCTCCGTATTCAAAAGCTTCTAACATGTGGCCGAATCTTCTCTCTTTCTCCTCTGCTGATACGCCCAGTATATCAAAAACTTTTTCCTGGATATCTCTTTCGTGAATTCTTATTGATCCTCCAAAAATCTCAAACCCATTTAGCGCCAGGTCATAGGCATATGCTTTTGCGTCTTCGGGCTTTGAGTCCAGCAATAATCTATCCTCCTTGGCTGGAGAGGTAAACGGGTGATGAACAGAGACAAGCTTGCCCTCGCTCTTGGATTTGGTAAACATCGGCGTATCGACAATCCACGCAAAGGCGAATTCTTCAGTATTATTTTTATCAGCTCGAAGATCCGGCTTATCGGTTTTATATTTTTCAATAGATTCCTTATATGTGATGCGTGGAAATGGGGTTTCGGTGATGCTAGCCTCAGGTTTAAGTTTTTTCACCATCTCTATCATCATCGGTTCAATCAAGTTTAGAATGTCTTCCTGTTCTACAAAGCTCATCTCCAAGTCCATTTGAGTGAATTCTGGTTGTCTGTCACCTCTTTGGTCTTCATCGCGAAAACATCGTGCAATCTGAAAATATCTCTCAATGCCGCCAACCATCAAAAGTTGTTTGAATTGTTGTGGGCTCTGAGGTAACACATAAAATTGACCTGGGAAAAGTCTTGCCGGCACCACAAACTCTCGAGCACCTTCTGGGGTCGACTTTGTTAGATACGGCGTCTCAATCTCTCTAAAATCGTTTTTATATAAATACTCTCGAATATACTTAATTATTTCATGACGAAGAGTAATATTTTTGTTCATTCTATCTGTTCGTAAATCCAGATATCGATATTTTAGTCGAAGTTCTTCATCTACTTTTGAAGTATCTTTATCTATTTCAAAAGGTGGCGTCTTCGCCTTATTCAATATCTCAATCTCAGAAGCTTCGAGTTCTATAGTTCCGGTAGCATTATCTTTGTTTACCATCTTTTCTGGTCTCTCCTTGACCTTACCGTTTATTCGAAGTACCCATTCTGTCCGTATATCAGAGACAACCTCATATGCTCTAGAGCCCGGCACAACTACAACTTGAACAATCCCAGTCATATCTCTAAGATCAAGAAAAACGATCTTTCCGTGATCACGCCTCGCATGAACCCAGCCATTGATTGACACATCTTTCCCTGCTTCTTTTGATAAATCTTTTATCCATTCTCTTTTCATGTTGTCTCCATATTAGGTACGTAGCTTCGCTTTATATTTATTCTCTAGTTTGTTTACTATGCTAGAAAATATTTTGTCACCTTCTTCGTCCAATAGTGTCTTGTCGTCTGCTTGAAAGAAAAGGTGAAAGGCGATATTTTTCATCCCTTTGCCAAACTTATCCGAAGCAAATTCATCAAAGCAGTCCACTCTCTTTATTTGATCAGATATTGAATATATAGTCTGCTCTATCTCTTCTGGCTTGATATTCTTTTTAACTATTACTGCAATATCCCTTGATACGGATGGATATTTTGATATTTTTCTATATATTTTACCTTTCTTCTCAACCTTGTAGGAAAGGAGTTTTTTGTCAAATCGTCTTTTCGCTATAGCTTTTGATATGTCGGTTTCAATTACTGTTACTGACTTTTTCTTGATTTTATAGGGTTTCAACTCTTCACTGAAAAGTTCGGTGATTTTAAATTCTCTCGAGCCAAAGCTGTATTTATCAGACAGCAAACTTATCACTTCCTCACTAGAGATTTCACTTTTATTTGTAAGTGCCATCGCCAAAGACGTAGACTCCTTACTTTTTGAAAATACCTGACCAATTTCAAATATCTCAATCGGATCAAAGCTTGCGTTTTTCGAAATAGTTTTTAGTAGTCCTGAAGACAGATTGTTTCGTAGGTATTTGTTTTCAGGTTGCAGTGGGTTTTCTACTTCCAAGAGAGAAGATGATTTTATTTTGAAAACTTCAGTATCTCCTTTTGATAAAAACGAATAGTTGTAAACCTCAACCAAGCCAGCATCGACTAGCGTATCTTTGATATTCTCAAACAGATTGTAATTGGACAACGCCTTGTCAGAAGATTTCTTGATAGGTTTTGGTGTGATGTTATCATACCCATGTATTCTCCCCACTTCTTCAGACAAATCTTGCCAAACCTCGATGTCGTGACGAAAACTTGGAGGCATGCACCTGTTTTCACTAATACTGAACCCCAAACGAGAAAGAATCGACTTAATTTGTTCGTCGTTTATTTCCAAATCAAGATATTTACGAATATTGTCAGGTTCAATCTCTAGCCAATTCTCCGAGTGCTCCCCATGGGGACCCACAACGCCAGATAATATAACACCACCCGCAACTTCGCTTATTAGTTTTGCTGCTTTATTTATTGCATGCTCAATACCTTTTGAGTCTACACCGCGTTCAAACCTATAGCTTGCTTCAGTATTTAGATTTAGGTTTTTGATGCTTTTTCGAATAACTTTTCGATCAAACTCAGCGCCTTCGATAACAATATTTGTAGTATCGTCTGAAACCTGGCTGTTCTCTCCCCCTATAATTCCAGCAATCGCAATGGGTTTTTTATCGTCAGCTATTACTAGCTCTTCGCGAGTTAGGCTTCTCTTCTCTCCATCTAGTGAAATAATGGATTCGTTGCCCGAAGCTCTTCGAACCACAATTCTATTTTTATTGATCTTGTCCATGTCAAAAGCATGCAATGGGTGTCCTAAATCATAGAGTATATAGTTGGTAATATCTACAACGTTATTTATGCTTTTCAGCCCCATTTTAGAAAGTGCGTTTTTAAGCCATTTTGGGGACGGAGCTATAGACACACCTTCGACAACTCGAGCAAAATATCTCGGACAATCTTCATCTCGTTTTACATCCACCTTTATCACGTCTGAAGCTTTTTTAGATGATTTTTCAAGTGAAATGGGCTCTCGCATCACTTTCTCTGTAGAGATGGCTGATATCTCTCGGGCCATGCCTAAATGAGAAAGACAGTCGCCTCTGTTTGGAGTAATGTCTAGGTCAAATATAGTATCTTTTTCATAAACTTTATTCAAACCATCGCCTTCTTTCTCTTCTGGACTTAATATTAGAATTCCTGCGTGGTCGTTCCCAAGCCCAAGCTCTTTTTCAGAACAAAGCATACCTTCGGAGTCAACACCTCTAATCTTTGTCTTCTTAATCTCAAAATCACCTACTTTTGCACCAACCTTGGCTAAGGCCACACGATCGCCGATTTTGTAATTGTCCGCACCGCAGACAATCTTGTAGCTCTTACCACCAGTGGCTGCATCGACTACTTTTAGCTTGTCCGCGTTTTTATGTTTTTCAATCTTCATAACCGTTGCAACGAAAATCTTGTCAAAAGAGACTTTTTTAATTTCTTCAACTTCACTTCCTGTTGAATTCAAAATATCTGCGAGCTCTGAGTCGCTGTAGCCAAACTTTGTATGTTTTTTTAACCAGTTTTTCGAGATTAACATTTAGAACTGTTTAATGAATCGTAAATCACCACTATAAAATTGTCTTATATCGTCTATGCCATATTTGAGCATTACCATCCTGTCTATACCTATTCCGAAAGCAAAGCCACTATATTTTTCAGGATCTATCCCCATGTTTTTCAATACCTTAGGGTGAACCATGCCAGAGCCCAAAACCTCTAACCACTTACCTTTAAACCAGATATCTATATCAAAACCAGGCTCTACAAATGAGTAATGATGAGGCCGCCTGCGAATCTTTATCTCGTCTCCGAACATCTTTTTTATGAAGTTCTCAAGCATCCAAAAAAGATTGCCAATATTTACATCCCTATCAATATATAAACACTCTAGTTGATAGAAAGTAGTTTCATGCCTGGCGTCGGTGGATTCATTCCTAAAACATCTCCCCGGAATTACCACTCTAATCGGCGGCTTCTTTTCTTTCCCCGCTCGTACCTGGCCATTCGAAGTATGCGTTCTTAAAACTCGTTTATCGGTCAACCAAAAAGTATCCTGCACGTCTCTAGAGGGATGGTCTCCCGGCACATTCACAGCATCAAAATTATACCATTCAGTGTCAACTTCTGGGCTAGAATAAACTTCGAAACCGAGCTCTTCAAATAATTTTAGCGCTTCTCTGAAATACAATGTTATTGGATGTAAATTCCCCTTTTTCTTCATGTTGACGAACCTTTTGTTTGAAAAAATAACTCTATTAATACTATCACAATTAGGAGTGGAATTCCAACCCAAAAATCCAATACTCTTAGCCCTTGAAGAAGCACAGTGACCACTATTCCCATTGATACTATAACACCTTGGCGAAGTGATGGTCTAAAAAGGGAATAAATCATCGAATTTTTAAATATGTAGATCTTTGAATAAAAAATTATCAGCGATAAAATGCCTACCAAGGTTACAAAGAGCGATAGATAGAAAAGCGAAAAGATAAATTGACTAGATTCATAGGGATTGTAGTTGTTGACAACAATTATGAAAGTCGCAATTGCGACTACCGTAATCGAAAAGATAAAAAATAAATTTTTCTTAAGCATATATATATTTTATCAAATTTATGCTTAGAATGAAAAAATCCCCAATTTCCGGGGATTTTTTTCTATCGCTTAGACCATTGTGGAGATTTCCTAGCCTTTTTGTGTCCAGGCTTCTTTCTCTCTTTTTCTCTAGGATCACGTTTCAGGAGCCCTGCCTTTTTGAGGGGTGCGCGGAATTCTTGTTCGTACTCAACTAACGCTCGCGATATTCCATGTCTTATAGCTTCTAGTTGGCCCTGCTTTCCGCCACCAGAGACTTTTACGCTAATTCCGAATGACGATAGCTTCCCGACGACTTCAAATGGTTTGTTTAGCTCATCAGAAGTAAACTCTTTTTCATTAACAATAAAACCTTTATCGCCCTCAGTAATTCTGACGCGCGCGATTGATGTTTTTCGTCTGCCTACTCCGTATTGATATCTTTTAGTTTTTTCTGCCATATTACTCGTTTTCGAATTTAATATTTTGATGTAAATGCTTGTCAGATTTGTATACATGCAATCTAGCCAGCCTGCTCTTTGTTTGCTTGTTCTTTGGAAGCATGCCTGCTACAGCTTTTTTGATAATCATGTCGGACTTTTTCTCTTTAGCTTCCTTGAATTCTAAAGTTTTTGTGCTTCCAATATATCCCGAGTGAGTGTGGTACTGTTTTGAATTTTCTTTATTGCCGGTAAGATATAGTTTGTCAGAGTTTATTACTACAACGTGATCTCCACCGTCTATGTTTTTAGCAAAACTAGGCTTGTGTTTTCCAATAATAAGAGAAGCAACTTCGGTACAGACTCTGCCAACAGGAGCAGTTGATGCGTCGAATATATGCCAATTTCTCTGAATTTGTTTATTTTTTTCCATCTGTTTCCTTTTTCTCTACTGAGGGCTTTTTTTCGATCTTGTCTGTCATCTCAATCAACATCATCTCGGCGTTATCTCCAAGTCTGCTGGAAATCGACAGTGTCCGAGTAAATCCTGAGTTTCTGTTCTTAAATCTAGGCACCAATACTTCAAATGTCTTTTTATAAGCATTTTTATCTAGCATATATCCTGCAACGAAACGTTTCGCTGGAAGATCGTTTTTCTTTGCTCGAGTCATGATTTTATCAAACTCACTTTTTAGCACCTTGGCTTTTGCCTTAGTGGTTTGAATTGACTCATACAAAACAAGAGAGGTAACAAGATTTCGCACCATTAGCTCCCTATTATCTTTTTTTCTGCCAAGCTTACGCATTTATCATCTCTTTTATTTCATCTACACCCTTATTTCCCAAGCCCTTTATTTCAGATAGTTTAAGATCGGAAAGTCTCTTAAGTCCTGCGATAGACTTGATTCCAGCGTTGACCAAAGCGTTCGTGGTTCTAGCAGAAAATCCAGCTTCCTCAATTTTAGTCTTTGGATCCATATCTGCAATTTCACTGGTCTCCGGGGCAATTTCAGGAACGATTTCCTTCTCGACACTCTCCTCTGTTAGTTTATCCTCAACCTCTACGTTGAAAGCGATCTGTCTGTAGTGGTCTATTAAAATATTTGAAGCTTCTACCATGGCCTGTTTGGCCTCTGTTGTGCTATTGGTTTTCACGTCCAGAATTAATCTGTCGTAGTTTGTCATCTGACCAACACGAGTGTTCTCTATCTCCATCTTAACTCTTTGAATTGGGGAGAAGGCCGCATCTGTCATAATTCGTCCTATCTCTTTTGTTGACTCTTCGCCAGATTCAATTGTGATAAAACCTCTGTTATTTTCAATAACCACTTCTAGCTCGAAGTTTGCCTTGTTGTCTAAATCGCAGATATATACATCTTCATTTACGATTTCTACCTGAGAATTGGCTTTAAAATCTTTGGAAGTAACCGTTCCTGGCCCCTTCTTGTTTAAATGAAGGACCACAGGCTCATCACTGTGTGAGATGTAATTTATATCCTTTAGGTTCAGCATAAGCTCGATCATATCTTCCTTAACGTGTGGAACAGATGTAAATTCATGGGTTATGCCCTCAACTTTGAAAGAAGTCATGGCTGCACCTTCTAGTGAAGATAGCAAAACTCTTCGAAGAGCGTTTCCAATTGTAGAACCATATCCAGGATAAAGAGGCTCAACCGTAAAGATTGAATTATCTTCAGATACTTTTTTCTCAACAATTTTTGGTAATGTAATTTTTTCCATTTTTGTCCTTTTTCCCGCCGAAAGGCGATTTATCTAGAATAATATTCCGCGACTAAACTTTCATTAATGCTCAAGTCTACTTCATCGCGATTTGGTATATGTTTAATAGTTATCTCTTTTTTCTTGGCATCTACCTCTATCCAGTTAGGTATATCACTTTTTACGTTTTTCTCTTCAGGTTTGTAGTTAATCTTTATTTTGTCACCTTCTGAGAGAAGAATAGATGGCACAGTAACTCTACCGCCGTTTAGGGAAACTAAACCGTGAGAAACTTTTTGTCTAGACTGTGGCCTAGAGCTAGCAAATCCAGCTCTGTAAACTACATTATCTATTCTCGATTCAAGTATTTTAATTAGGTTCTCAGTAGTGTTTCCTTCAGATTTATCAGCTAATGCGTAGTATTTGGAAAGTGTTGATTCGGATAAACCGTAAACTGATTTACTTTTCTGCTTTTCTCGAAGTTGTTTTCCGAACTCGGATAGTTTTGTTCTCTGAGTTGGACCGTGGTCACCAGGAACATATGAACGTCTGGAGAACGCACACTTCGTAGTAAAACATCGGTCACCTTTAAGCATCAATTTGGCGCCTTCTCTTCTGCATCTTTTACAAGCTTTTTTCATATTAGTTTCTTCTCGCTTTCTTTGGTCGACAACCGTTATGAGCAATCGGAGTTGTATCTTTTATAACATCTATTTCTAGTCTAGAATTTGTTAGGGCTCGAACAGCCTGTTCTCTTCCAGATCCAACGCCGTTTACGAAAAGATTTGCTTTTGAGAGGCCCATTGCTCGAGCTTTCTCAATTGCAGACGTAGCAGCAAGACCAGCAGCGTATGGAGTAGACTTCTTTGTTCCCTTAAATCCGATCGAGCCTGCAGAAGCCCAAGCAACAACGTTACCACTCTCATCGGTGATGGTTACGATTGTGTTATTGAAAGATGACTGAATGTAAATATTTCCAACCGTAAGTGTACGTTTGCTTTTTTTGCTTTTTGTCTTTTTTGGTTCTTCTTTGGCCATATTAATAAGTAATATTAAATAATTTAAGTCTTTTGGTCAGCTTTCTTTCTACCAGATCCAACTGTAATTTTTTTACCACGCTTTGTTCTGGCATTAGTTTTCGTTCTCTGGCCACGAACCGGTAGGCCTTTTTTGTGTCTTAAACCTCGAAAAGATGAAATATCTTTTAGTCTTCTCACATTTTGGGTAACTTCCGAGCGAAGATCGCCTTCAACTTTATGTTTTAGGTTGATATTCTTTCGAATCTTTTCAATTTCGTCCTCGGTCAGATCCTTCACTCTTTTCTCAGCATCAATATTAGTTGATTCCAAGATATTTTGACTCTGTTTTGACCCTATGCCAAATATATAGGTTAATGAAACCTTAACCTTTTTATCTGTTGGAATGTTTACACCGCTTATTCTGGCCATGATTATCTTTAATTAGAAATTAATACTATCCCTGTCTTTGTTTATGTTTTGGATTTTCGCATATAACAAAAAATCGTTTCTTAGCGCTTGGACGTGAAGATTTGCCCTTACTACTACGTGAAACAATTTTACACTTGTCACACATTTTTCTCACAGATGGTCTGACTTTCATTTAAGACTGCTTCTTTTCAATTTTGTTTCGCCGAGTAATTCTGCCCTTTGCTAAATCGTAAACAGACAATTCAACAGTAACAGCGTCACCTGGCATACAATTAATTCTATATTTTCGCATTTTGCCACTTAGAGTAACAGTGACCAAATGGCCCGAGTCTAATTCAACATTGAAACGAGCATCAGGGAGTGACTCGGTAATGACTCCTTGCGCCTCGACATAATCTTTATTATTTTTCATATCTTGTGTTAAAATTTAGCATAATTATTTACTCTTGTCAACAAAAAACTTAGGTTACGACCTCATATCCGTTTTTCATCACCAAAATCGTATGTTCAAAGTGAGCAGTCATCGACTTGTCTATAGTCCCTATCGACCAACCATCAGCACCGGTTTTAAGGTCATTTTTACCAACCACCACCATCGGTTCTATTGCAATAGCGGTATTCTCCTCCAAAGCAACGCCTGTGCCAGCTTTACCAAAATTCGGCACCTGTGGCTCCTGATGCGGGTTTCTACCTATTCCGTGGCCAACTAAAGATTTAATCACAGAAAACCCTCGATCAAGCACAACCTTTTCTACTGCCTCTCCAATATCGCCAGTAGTCGCACCAGCTTTAACTTTCCGAATACCAGCCATGAGAGACTCTTTTGTGGCTTCAAGCAATTTTTTGTGATTTGGGTCACGTGGTTTGCCTACAATTACGGTAATGGCAGAGTCAGTACACAACCCTTTATATTTCACTCCCAAATCTAGGCCAACAATATCGCCCTCTTGTAATATCTGACTTTCGCTCGGTATGCCATGAACAACATTCTCATTTATAGATACACAGAGCGATGCCGGAAATGGCTTATCACCATCCGAAGGGTAGTTTAAAAATGATGGTTTTGCACCGTGCTTTCGTATATTCTCCTCGGCCATCGCATCTAAGTGACTGCCACTTACGCCAGGTTTCGCTAACTTAGCTAAAAGTTCAAGCGTTTCATTCAAAATTACTCCGCTAGCTCGAATGCTCTCAATGTCTTGATCCGTTAGATGTTCCATTTGTCAAACTTACTATTTATCTCTTCGCGCACCTCTTCTGGTGTTCGTTCGCCATCGATTCGTATATACTTACCCTCTCTATCGAAGTTTTTTGAAATCTCCTCAATTCGCGGAATATATTTAATAATCCTATTTTTTACCACCTCTTCCTTGTCATCAGCTCTATGAACCAAGGGTACGTTACATTTTGGACAGATATCTCCAGCCGCAAGTCCTCGGAAACTCTCTCCGCACTTCTGGCAAACTACTCTTCCAGCGATACGACTCATCGCAGTTTCTTGATCAATCTCAATATTCAAAGCGACATATTTGTCGATCTTAGACTCTTTCATAATATTCTTAAAATCTACCATCTGATTTTTGGAAAATGGATAATTATCAAAAACAATGTTCCGATTTTTGTATTTAGAAATCTCGTCCTTGATAATCATCATTATGAAATCGTCATCTACGGGTTGACCTGAATTATACTTTTCCTCTGCTTTTGATTTTATCTCGCTTTCAGGATAACTTTTTAGGGCATTTCTAACTAATTCACCAACGGAGATACTAACGGCATTCAGTTTTTCCAGCAAAAAAATTGCCTGAGTTCCTTTTCCAGACCCCGGCAGACCCATAAGAGCCACTGCTATAGTTTTGTCTTGGTTAGTATTTGTCATATGTGTGCATTACTAGTTGCGCATCAATCTGTTTCATTGTTTCGATTACAACCGAGACCAAAATAAGAAGCCCTGTGCCACCCAAAACCAAGGTATCAATATTAGTTATTGCCTGGACTATAAAAGGAAGAACGGCCACAATGCCTAAAAACAATCCCCCGAAAAATGTAATTCTAGAAATCACCTTTTTTAGAAAAAGCCTTGTTTCTTCTCCTGGGCGAAGACCTGGGATAAATCCACCCTGCTTCTGCAAGTTTTCAGCAACTTGATCTGGCTTAAAAACTACGTTTGTGTAGAAAAAGGTAAAGGCAAACACAAGAACAAAGTAGATTACACCATAAAAGACTTGGTTATTTTGAAATAGATCTACCGTATATACAGCTGCGTTTCTAACCCATTCAGTATTGGCGTTTTCTAAATATTTTCCTACTACGCCTGGCACGATCAAAACCGACATAGCAAAAATAATTGGGATAACCCCAGCCGTGTTCACACGAAGTGGTAGATGAGAATCTACACCACCATGAGATCTGTTGCCAGAAACTTGTCTAGCATAGGAGACAGGTATATTGCGTTGCCCCTCGGTTATATAGACTATGGCAGCAATAACAACGATGAAAATTACTAAGAAAGCCGCAACACCTATTATAGTGCCTATGTCACCACCTTGCATCAAAGCCCAAGTATTTCGGATTTGCGAGGGAAAACCTGACAAAATTCCAAGTGTGATAATAAGAGATATTCCATTTCCTATACCTTTTTCAGTAATAAGCTCGCCTAGCCACATCAAGAGAATCGTTCCAGCTGCAGATGATATAAGCATCAAAGCTAAGTCAAATGAAGTCCAACCAGGGATAATGCCTTGGTTTTGAAGAAGCACCAACATACTATAAGCCTGGATAACGGCAAAAGGAATAGTAGCTATTCTGGTGTATTGGTTTATCTTGTTTCTGCCCGCTTCCCCCTCTTTTTGCATCTCTTCCAGTCGTGGTACAACCATAACTAGAAGCTGAAAAACGATAGAGGAAGTAATGTATGGCCCAACACCCATAAGAACAATTGAAAAGTTACTCATAGTACCACCAGAGAACATATTCAGAAGTCCGAAAATCTGGTTCTGCTCGAAGAACAATCGAAGTTGTGCCAAATCAACACCAGGAAGAGGTATATGTGCGACAACTCGAGTCAACAACAAAAGACCAGCTGCATACAAAATCTTGTTTCGCAGGTCTTTAAACTGCCAAATTTTAGCCAATTTACTCATTTACATTTTTAATTCTATCAGATTTTTCGAGCCTTGGAAAGGCTATTTCCTCTTATTCTTAAATAGTATATAGTAAATAGCCAAAACCGGGCCTACTATCAGAGCCAGCGAAGTTGCGATAATTATTGATATTGCCGTATCATTCATAATGAGTTTTTCCCTAAGAATCTAATTCCTAAATTCTAGTTCAGTTTCATTGTTTTTAGGAAAAGCTCACCCAAGTCAATCATATCTGCATCCTGAGAAGCATCTGTGTATTCATGCGAGAACATAGTCACATGTTGAGTTGAGTCGTTATAGAAAGATGCTACCTGTATTCTGCCATTTGTATCAAATGAAAAGTTTATCAAAGTCTCCGTCTGGCAATCTATCTCGAAATCTCCCTGTGATTCCATTACGTAACCTCCAAAGCCCATAATTGCTGCCTCAGCAGAATAAACGTTGAACGCACCTTCACTGCCGTCGATCTCTCCGCTAACGTTAATTTTAGCCGGGCTCAAAACATCAAGCATCCAATCGCTCGGGTACTGAAAGCTATAATCATATGATGAACTCGTATAGGTGTCCCAAGTCGAAACAGTTGCTTCTTCGTCTGAAGTTAAGCCGTGATCACAGCCTCCAACCACTTCGTCTACCGTTTCTGCCTTCTCAACATCAACCTCCAAACTGGCTATCTCTGTTTTCAAAGTTTCGACTTCTTCAGATTTCTTAGAATACTCGCCGTAGTACGAATATGCAGCATATCCGGCTCCTGCAATAATTATCACCAGTATTATCGTAATTGTCATTTTCCAAGCTTTACTCATAATTCCTCCTATTTTTTGTCATTCCCGCGAAGGCGGGAATCTACTTATTAGATTATTAACCTTCCAAAACTTTTTACTATTTACCTGCTTTCATATTTAATAGATGAAAGTTTCAAGCCAAGCATCGTAAAATGGCGATGAATAGCTCTCATAGTCGTACATCTGTATTACAAACATCTCGTTATCGTCGTTTACAAAGTTAATGTAGCGCTGAGAATAAGACTGTGGAGAAGAAGGAACCGCATAGTCATATCCGGAATATGAGCCCCCGGCCGATGTAGCTACTGTGTAGTTAGAACTAAGAGAGAGATAATCATCGTAATATGAGAAGCTATCCACGATCCACTCGCGAAGATCAGTTCCCTCGGGTGGATTATAGTAATCACTAGATAGATGCATGATAGCTGTATTCGGCCAACCTACTTCAGATATGTCACCCTGCATTATTGTCATGTCCCCCTCCGTCTCTTCACCGATAAACTCGCCACAAGGTTTTGTGGGGCAACCCTCGGTAGTATAAGTGGGTGGATGTTTGAAGCTAAAACCATATTTATCATTTGTATATGTCACCCAATCCGATGTATCAACTTCCACCAGCTCATCCGCATCATCAGCATCTTCATCTACCTCCTCTTCTTCGTCTGCGTCATCAGCCGCCTCTAGCACCGCTAAATCACTCTGCAACAAGGTTTTCTTGTCTACTAGCTCCATGTGCTCTTTATCAATCTTTTTGTACTGATTGAAATAATAATATGCGCCGTAAACCGTAGTTCCACATACTACTATCAGCAATGCCAATACAATGTAATAAGCCGTTTTCTTCATAAACACTCTGTTGTTTTACCAACACCCTCCTAATTATTCAATAATTTCAAATTCTCGTAACAGGTCTGTCATTTTATGATGCCATACATTCGCCTTACTTTTAATATCTTCATCTGTCTTATCCCCCGCAAATTCATCAAGAGTAACATAGAAGTGATTTTCTTGATCCGATACTTCGTTCCCTTCTTCTTCTAAATCACCTTTATACTCGTCAAAATTCACTCCCAACTTTAGAATTGAATACATCGCATAGTAATTGAGCCAAACAACACTCTCTAGCCCAGGAAATAATTCGTTTGCTCTTTCTTGCAAGTACACATGAATTCCTCCTAACGCTTCTTTGGCTTTGTCGATGTCCCCTTCGGGAACTTGCTCAATTTTACTATCTATCTGGCATTTTGTGTCCGCTTCGATAACTTCTGGAGTTTGCTCACCTTCTTGTAACATGTTAATTTCTAATATTTATTCCATTATACCAAATATTTACTAAATCACTAAAGACAGAACCCGGAGAGCACTCTCTTTTAAGTTAATAGGCATTATGGTATATTCTAACTGTTCACGAATTCGACTCCCGGGAGAGATGAAATTATGCCGGATACTGACGTTGCATACGGCCTCAACGAGGCCGCAGCTCGAGCAACACGAAAGGGAAAGATCCCGTGGTCAGCTGAGGAACTCACCTTCTTCGAATGCCTCGTCTACCTACTCGCTGACAATTTCCCCTCGTTTGCCAGCGTGTCGTTTGTGGAGAGCGTGGCAAAGCAAGCATTCGCACGGGCTAGCGGCGCCGAAGAGATTCACGCGCTGGCACTCCTCGATCGCGAAGGAAGCGTCATCGACAAGTACGTCACTGGGAAGACCAGAACGGATGCCTATATCAGAATGAGGTCGATTCTCACCGATCCGTTCGAGACAATGAACACAGTGGAGGAGTGCCGCGCGCAACTTCACCTCTGCAAACGCCTGGTCGACCACCCCAGCCTGTACAACGAGCATTACGAACGGCGAGTAGCGGAACTCGTGCGACCGCAGCTATCCTCATGCCTCGGCACTAGCTCATTCCTCGGTATCATCGAGCAACTGCCGCCGAACCCAGTCACTATTCTTCCGGAACTCCTCGAGATCGCCGGCAGACTTTTCGCAGATGCTACTCCCGCGGAGAAAGCCATGATAGCTTGCGCCCTGGGCTACATCGGACTCCCGCCGGAGGGCTGTCCTGAGTGGATCCGGGAGTACCTGGCGGAGCACCCGCCCGATGCGTAATCAGCGCATCAAAGCACGAACATAAAGACCACCTGGCATGCCAGGTGGTCTTTCTGCGTATAAATGGAGTATCTCTGCTAAACGCCTCACTCGTGTGAGCCGTATAATTAGCCTTATTTCAGCTATAGCCCTTGACAAGGCTTTTTATACGTGATATATTAAACATTGTAAAGATTACGTTCTATAGATTTCCGAACTTGAAACTTCGATGTTCTACAGAGCCAAATCGAAGTTATCAATAATAAACGGAATGTTTTTTGCGTTCCAAGAAGGAAATCAATGAGAAAATTTAAAGCAAAGAAAACGAACTATTTTGGTGGTCCCAGAAAAAAGACTACCGGCAATCCCGGACAATTTTCTAATTCTCGAGGCAGAGTTAGAAAATCTGGAAACGTAGGACAAAGAAAGAAAGCTGGCAGAGGAAAAAGAGAAAATATAGATGTATCAAAGTTCATCCGTCACGCTAAACCAAATCAGCCCATAGAGGTCGCAAAAATTCAAAACACTTTTGCTGATTTTGGCTTTTGTAACGAGATTAACAAAAACTTGAACGAAATCGGATACGTCTCCCCTACCCCCATTCAGGACAAATCAATCAAACCAATTATGGAGGGACGCGATCTAACTGGTATTGCAAACACAGGAACCGGCAAAACCGCTGCTTTCTTGCTACCGCTGATTAACAAATGTTTCAAAGACAAAAATCAGAGAGTTCTAATCATAGCCCCTACGCGAGAACTCGCTCAACAAATTGATCAGGAATTCAGAAAGTTTTCCAAAAACATGAATCTGTATTCCGCTACCTGCGTTGGAGGTCTACCTATTCACAGACAGATAAGCATGCTAAAACGAAGACCAAGCTTTGTGATAGGAACTCCCGGCAGACTAAAAGATCTAAAAGATAGAAAAACTGTTAATTTCAGCTATTTCCAAAATATAGTGTTAGATGAGATAGACAGGATGTTGGATATGGGATTTGTGGATGAGATAAAACAGATTCTTTCCGATCTACCACAAAACCGACACTCACTATTCTTCTCAGCCACACTGCCTCTAAAGATTGAATCACTTGTTAAGCAATTTTCAAACGATCCAATCATAGTTCGTACAAAAACTGGAGAAACCGCTGCAAATGTTGAGCAAGATGTGATAAAAGTAAACGAAAAGGAGAAGTTCAACAAACTAAGAGAGATTTTAGTAAGATCTGAGCTAAACAAGGTTCTAATATTTTCAGAAACCAAAAGAGGCGTAGATAAACTTTCCAAAAATCTTGCAGCCAACGGATTTAGAGCTGACTGCATTCACGGAGATAAACGTCAAAACCAGAGACAAAAAGCACTTTCTAGATTCAAAGAGAACAATGTCCAGATACTAGTAGCAACAGACGTTGCCGCTCGTGGTCTAGATATCGACAATGTTTCACACGTTATAAACTATACTATTCCAAATAGCTACGACGATTACGTTCATCGAATCGGCCGAACTGGCCGTGGAGACAAATCCGGTGTAGCCCTTACGTTTGTAGAATAATATTCTAGAATTAAATCATTCAGTAGGTATTGCTATGTATGATTCTTCGAAAATTCGAAATATTGCCATCATCGCTCATGTTGATCACGGCAAAACAACACTTGTTGACGGACTTCTAAAACAGTCCGGTACTTTTCGCGATAACCAGCTAGAGATGAGCCAAACAACTATTCTGGATACCGGCGACTTGGAGAAAGAGCGTGGTATCACCATCTCTGCCAAGATAGCTTCGGTAAAATACAAAGATTGTAAAATCAATATTATAGATACTCCCGGTCACGCAGATTTTTCAGGTGAAGTCGAGAGAACACTAAGCATGGCAGACGGTGTTCTTCTTGTTGTAGATGCCCAGGAAGGCCCTATGCCGCAAACCAAGTTTGTACTGAGCCGAGCCCTAGCCCTGAACTTGAAACCGATAGTTATTATAAACAAGATTGATAAAAAGGATGCACGGACTTTCGACGTTATAGGAGAAGTAGAGAACCTATTTTTAGACCTAGCCACTACAGACGATCAGCTAGATTTTCCTGTTTACTTTGCAGTTGGTCGCGAAGGTAAGGCTTTCGATGAAATACCAGAAGATATTTCTAACACAAAGGGCGACCTGTTGCCCATCTTCGATGCAATCCTAAGTCACATACCTGCCCCTACTGCGAACATTGATGGAGAGTTCCAGATGCTGGTATCCGCCCTTGAGTGGGATTCTTTTAAAGGCAAGTACGCTGTCGGTAAAATTCAGCGTGGAAAAGTATCTAAAGGTGACACAGTATCCCTAATTAATAATGAAGGACTAATAACAGAATCAAATATTGAAAATATCTATATTTCAGACGGACTAGAAAAAAACGAAGCATCGGTTGCTGGTGCAGGAGAGATTGTTCGCCTTACAGGTGTTCCAAATGCTAATATCGGCGAAACTATTACCTCATCCGAAAATCCTGAGCCGCTACCTCACATAGAAGTAGAAGCTCCCACACTACAAATCACCATAGGCCCAAACACTTCACCCTTTGCGGGACTTGAGGGAAAATTCACAACTTCAAGACAGATCGAAGCCCGTCTAAACAAAGAGCTAGAAACCAACGTTAGCCTTCGAGTTGAAAAAAAGGATACGACTTTTGTAGTTTCTGGCCGAGGAGAACTTCACCTCTCGATTCTAATCGAAACATTGCGTAGAGAAGGGTATGAGATGGAAGTTGGACGACCAACAGTTGTTACGAAATTTGAAGATAATGTTGAACTTGAGCCCGTTGAAGAGTTGACTATTGATGTTCCAGACGAATTTTGTGGAGCGATCAACAGTGAACTTGGCAACAGACGAGCGATTTTAATTAATTCTGCAGTAACCACTGTAGGTTCAACTAGACTAACGTTTAAAATATCAACAAGAGCACTTTTAGGGCTTAGAAACGTTCTTCTGACCAGAACCAAGGGCACAGCAATTATGAATAGCTTACTTGTAGGATACGAGCCCATGGGAGATAAACTTCAGAAACTCAGAAACGGAGCGCTTATATCTGCCGAAAACGGAACAGCAGTCACATATGGGCTAAAGGTTGTAGAAGAACGCGGAACATCCTTTGTGGGCCCCGCCACACGTATATACGAAGGTATGATAGTAGGTTTAAACAGACGATCTGAGGATATGGAGATAAATGCTTGTAAAGAGAAACAGCTAACCAATGTTCGGGCCGCATCCAGCGACATCGCAACAGCGCTAGTGCCATTTATTTCGCTATCCCTGGAGGAATCACTAGATTTTATAGAAGATGACGAGCTTTTAGAAGTTACTCCCGCATCGCTTCGTATGCGAAAAAGGCACCTAACAGCTCTCAGTCGAAAAAAGAACAAATAATTTCCAACCATATAAATACTAAAAACACACCCATTTGGGTGTGTTTTTAGTTAAACAAATATCTATCGATTAAGCTCGTTCGTGTTTTTCTACAAACCTCTTTATCGCATCGATGTTTTCTATCACCATCTTCGCTTTTTTAACACCAAACTGAAAAGGATATTTGTCTTCCTCATCATTTTTGATAACTATCATCGCGTTTCCCTTGAACTCTGATTCTTCTACAATCGCCATTTTGCCTCCAAATTAAATATATAAAGATTATAACAATTCTGCAGCTCCAGTGCCACTTTCTATTACTTCACGAGCCTACTGCATCGATATCCATTGGTTCATAGTGTCAACAGCATCTTGTTTCGCCACCATCAGCTCATTCCACTCTTGATCATCAAGCTCCCTGAGTCTCCGCTGCAATCTGTTTATCGTATCACTATCACGCGGGCTGATAATGTCACCCGTATGCCCACCCAACTTATGCACCTTGTCTATTGTCGCTGTGGATTCTACATAAGGTTTTTTGTTCACGTCTTCTCGACCAGACATTTTTTCTTGTAACCAAGCCCCCCCATTCTTTCATTAGCATCAGTTTTTAATGCCATGAGTTCATCCCACTCAGCGTTGTCCAGGTTGCTTCTAAATCTGCCTACGCTTTCTTGTAGCTTATTAATTCTAGCAAGACTTTCTTGGCTAATAATATCCCTAGTTCGTCCTCCAAATTGATGCACTCGTTTAGCCATTTCAGAGGAACTAACGTATTCCGCTATTTTATCAGTGTTTCCATCTACTTCTTCTCTTTCGTCTTCCGCTGGATTATGCGAAGTCGGTCTTGCTTCCACCATAGTTCCTCCAAATTAAATATATAGAAATTATATCATCTTTTGATTTATTTTCATATTTGCTAAACGCCTCATACGAGTGAGGCGTTTAGACTCAAACCACGCTCACATTTATTTGATTATAATATTTTTTAAACAGCTACGGCCTCGCATGAGGCGAGGCCGCTAGTAACGATACATCTTACTCTTAATGAGCGGGATAGTTCCCGTCAAAACATGCTTTACAGAAATCCTCAGGATCCCACCCAAAAGATCTTATGACTTCATCTAGGCCTTCGAGCGAGAGAAAGTGAAGCTTGTCTGCACCGATCTCTTTGCGAATAGCCTCAACATCTCCTTTCAGCCGGTGAGCAATCAGCTCCTCGTTGGTTGGGGTATCTATGCCAAGGTTACATCGACAGTAAAACATGGGACAGGGAATAAATACTTCAACCGAGCTTGGGTTGTTTCTTCGTAGAACCTCGACAACAGGGCCGATAGTTGTTCCACGAACAATTGAGTCGTCCACTACCAACAAGCGAAGACCAGGCTCTGTCCTGCAAGGAACGTGTTTGCTCCAAACACTAGCTACTCTCATCGACTGCAAAGGCTGAAGAAACGTACGCCTTTTGCCGACGTTAATCAAAAACGGATCATATTCTATTCCGCTCTCCCGATACAGTCCAAGAGCTCCACCAAGACCGCTGTTGAGCACTGGCACCACGCGAGCGTCGGAGTCAGGCAAGAGGCCAACTTCCCTGGCAAGCTGTGCGCCCAAAGCTTTTCGGAAATCCAAGCAGGTAACGCCTCTGAACTTAGAAAACGCTCTTTGGAAATAGATGAACTCGAAGATGCAGTTGTCAGGATCTGCTGGCGCAAAACGTTCACGTTGCACGGTGCCGTCCGGGTGGACGTAGACCACCTCTCCCGGCTCAACCTCACCATCGACAGTCCCGCCGACACTCTCTATGGCACAAGTCTCGGAAGCGGCAAGAAAGGCAGTGCGACCATCTATCTCGATATGCCCGGTGTACAAAGGACGAATGCCGTGCGGGTCTCGCACATAGGCCACAACTCCTCCTGATTGAAGAATACAGAGGGAGTAAGAGCCTTCAAGTTTCGTACAAACCGAGGTAATCCGTTCATGCAATGTCCCTTTGGCCTGCGCCAGAAGTGCAGCCACGTACTCGGTATCGCTTCCGAACTCCATCTCCTTCTCTGTTCCTGGAACGAGCATGCCTTGAAGATCGTCAACGTTGGTAATGTTGCCGTTGTGAGCAAGTGCAATATCACCAACGTGGAACGGGTGTGCACCCGCTTCGCCAGAGCCAGCGCTTGTTGGGTATCGGACATGGCCGATGCTTGCTCGACCAAGCAGAAGCGTTCGCATGCGCTCAGAAAAAACTTCTTCCGGACTGCCTTGGCCCTTGACTACTCTCAGCTCATTTGGCTCGCACCCCCCGGATATCGCTATCCCAGCTGCATCATCGCCCCTGTTTGTCTGCATTTCAAGCATTCCCAATACGAGCGTTGCGGCCGAAAGATCTATGCAACTTGCACCGGCAATACCACACATGCAATTCGCTCTCCTTTTTGGATGTAAAAGTGCAAAGTTCACTTCTCACTGTTAATATAACAGCTATTCAGGTTAAAGTAATCTTTTTGTTCCAAATTAAACAATATAAAAAAATACCCGCGTAGACAGGCATGTAATAGCAAAACAATTTAGGCTAACCCAATAATTTCGAACTTGCTAAACGCCTCATGCGAGTGAGGCGTTTGGCGACAAGACAAAAAAAACACCGAGCTATATGCAATGTGTATTTTTTTATACTATATAATCAATCCTCTTTTGCTCCATAAAAACAACACAGGCCCGACGACTGTCGAGACCTGCTAGTAGTGTGCATTCCCCAATTGAGGAGTGCTGTATTATTGCGAGGCGTAGTGAAACCGCCCAGTCCACCGTAGTGCAGTAGTACATACTGCTGCCGTAAGTGGCATGTCTTTGCGCGGGTTTTTCCTGAGGCGCCAGGGCGACTTACGGTGCCCTAGCCTGCGTCGATATGCGCGCGTGACTGAGTGCGCGAAGTGTCATGATACCACCTCCAGCAAACGAGATGTGCTCGCGCTAGGCCTTGATACAGTGGAGCGGAACTTCTGAGGGTTCGAACAACTGGGTTGGTTGACGTCACGAGTCCCGGAGTCCAGGAGGTGGATCGGACAGGGGCCAAAGATGGGTACATCTTGCGCGATGGAGCGCGGTGTTTATGTATTGTCATGCTTTTACCGCTCAGCATGACTCGGAAAGCCTCGCCTCCTTAAATGCATCGCCAACAATTATGCTCATGTTCAATATTTAGTATACTCTAAACATTTTCGATGTCAACAATAAAAAAACACCCATTCACGTTAGGTGTTTTTTTAAAAAATATATACAATCTTCTACGTGTAAAGTGTTACTATAATATATCTATTCTCAAACTTTTTTTACCAAGTGTTGATATATTTTAACCATAGCAAAAGTATCTAGCTCGCAATATTTATCAAGATCAGACAATATCTTCTCTTTTTCATCTTCTCTTTTCCCGTCGAGCACCGATTCCATCCAAAGCCTTTGGGCTGCTGTTCCCCCCTGAATATCCAAATCTTCATAAGAAAGCTCAGGGATTAGAGCTGGCAAAACTTTTTTTATAGAAGCACTCCCGAAGAAATCTTTATGGGCGTACGAACCTGTTGAAAATGGCAACATCAGGTCAACTATCCTATCATTCAAATCTTCATAAAACTTAAGGTGCTCAGGAACCATGCGACCCATTAGTTCGTTGCGACCTTTCTCAAAACCTTCGAACCAAACCAAGACCGTGCCCTTGTCACCAATCTGTGATTTTAGTGCCCCAGAGAGGGGCTCCGCTGGATTGCTACTATCTTTATGCAGATACTCAAAGTGTTTCGCCTCGCCCCCAGGCTTTTCAATCAAGTGCAGAGAATATTGAAATGGAAGTTGCTCGTACGGCTTCAGCCCATCAAAATACGGTATTGTAGAAGATAGCGTCTCGTAGTCGAGAAAATACAGAGGGTATTTGAGAGTATCTAGAAATGCTTTTATTCTCGGCTTGTTGATAACAGCTTTATCAAATTTGGTAGTCTCAACCTGGCTTCTCTGTTTACTGTTGAGATTGAAGTCGTTTGGTATTTCAGAGATATTCTTTATTCCCAGCTCCTCAAGTTCTCCGATCTTACTCGCCCCAGATGAGCAAAGATTGTAAATGCTATATTTTTCGACTTTTTCCAAAGTTTTATAAATATCGAGCCAGTCACCGAATGCACTAAGTCCCGTTTCAGATGGCGATATGTTGGGGCGCTCTTTCTCCCCCGCCACTGCAAGAGCTTTTTTTATGTTTACTTTAGTGGATTCTCCTAGCAACTCTACTTGATCAGTTACTTCCGCTATCGTACAGATATCATCCGCCGCCACTTCCCCATCTCGGACAAAGTTATTATTTACGTGAACCACAAAGATTTTATTTACCTTATAGCCACTTCGCTCTATAACTTCTTTTTGAAAAGCTAGGTCCAACTCATGTTCCGTTTTCACCCCAGTTGAAGATTTTATTTCATACAAATCAAAGATGCCTTCATCAACTCTTACTAAAACATCAAAAATACAGGTTATGCCACCCGCCTCTAGTCTGCCCTG
>CAYRRY010000002.1:0-9393 GCA_964426805.1 uncultured Candidatus Saccharibacteria bacterium
AGAGCACAAAATCTTTTGTTTCAATCTTACTGGCAACTTCCCCATCAGAAGAAACACCTAACCGAATTCTTGCAAACTGATCGCTACCCAAAATATCTATAATATTTTGCAAACCTTTATGTCCCCCGCTTGAACCACCATGTCGCACCCGAATATGGCCAAGGGGAAGATCAACGTCATCTGAAACCACAATCAAATTTTCAACTCCAACTTTGTAAAACTGCAATATTCTAGTTACTGTTTGACCAGATAGATTCATAAACGTCTGCGGCTTTGCCAGTATCACCCTTTCTCCGTTGGCAGAGGTTTCAGCGATCAGGGCTTTAAACTTTTTTTCCTCCCGAAATTTCAAGCTTTCACCCACAGGCGTTATCTCTTTATCTTTTGCAATTTTGTCGAGCACCGAAAAACCGGCATTGTGTCGAGTGCCTCTGTATTCATCTCCCGGATTTCCAAGCCCAACGATTATTTTCATGAAAATTAACTTAATCCTGGAATATTCATCCCGCCGGCGATCTCCTTCATCTTCTCTGCAGCGTGTGCTTGTGACCGAGAAACTGCTTGAGAAACTGTATTCTTAAGATCTTTCTCCAACTCTTTCTTGTTTTCCGGGGCAAGTGCTTCCTCGGCGATTTCGATATCAACCAAGTGCTGTTCACCGTTAAATACTGCCGTTACCCAGCCGTCGTTGCTCTTAGCCTCTATCTCAGTTTTTTTAAGCTCTTTTTGAATTGCTCTCGCTTTTTTCTGCAAGTCGTATAGCTCTTTTGCTTTTGAAAAATCAACCATATTATTCCTTGTTTTTACTCTTTAAATATTCCCGCTATTACAAACACAACTATACTTAAAATAAGGCTAAATATCAACAAGATTGTTATAGATGCTAAAACCATAAAGAACTGGTCAGTGAATAATACTGTTAGATCTGGCCGGAAAGAGGTGTAAAAGTATGTCAGAAAGATAGCGATAAAAACCACTATCAGAGCGAAGAGCATGTTCATGACATCTTTCACGCTCGGCGTCATAGTAACCGCAATTGATAATATTAGGTATATGCCTACCCAAGTTTTATAATTTTGTACGTCTAGCCCATTGAAAACATCTCTCATCCAACCCATAACTCCATCTGGCGAGACGCTTATGTTTTGAATATTCAAATTATCTATTCCCACAAGCTTTGATATAAAGTATATTGCTACTGCTCCTGTGATAAATGGTGCGATTGAAATTAGAATTGGACCTAAAATTGGTATTTTTGACTTACCATGCCGCACCTCTCCGCCCTCTTTTTTAAACATGGAAATTCCAGTTACCGGCGCTCCTGTGAAAAAGCAAGCGAAAGCATGTGAGAGTTCATGCAAAATAACGCCCGGTGCAACAAAGAGTCTATATCTTTTGCCGATCGAATTGGAAAGCAAAATATCGACGATGAACGCTAACGTCAGGATAGCTATAATAATTACTGCAAACCTAAGCATCTTTTTTGTTTAAATATTCGAGTTCACTCTCAATAAATTGGTTTATCTCTCCGTCTAGAACTGCGTCAGGATCTTTACTAACCGTATTGGTTCTGTGGTCCTTCACCTGTTTATATGGGTGAAGCACATATGAGCGAATCTGACTTCCCCACTCCGGCTCTGCGCTCTCTCCCTTCAGCTCCTCAATTTTTTCCTTATGTTGATCTTCGAGCAGTTTAGCCAACCGAGATTTTAAAACACTCATTGCTGAGAGTTTGTTTTGCAATTGTGATTTTTCATTTTGACACGAAACCACCAAATCTGTAGGAAGGTGGGTTATGCGAACTGCGGAATCAGTTGTATTCACGCTCTGCCCGCCATGACCGCTGGCGCGAAATGTATCTATTCTTAAGTCTGTTTCTCTTATCTCAAAATCCTTATTATTTTGTTCGATCTTCGGCATTACCCCTACTAACGAAAATGAAGTTTGTCGAAGACTTTTTGCATTAAATGGTGATTGACGAACCAATCTATGCACACCTGCCTCACCTTTTAGCTTCCCGTAAGCATATCTACCCTCAAGCTCAAGCGTAGCGCCCTTTACACCAGCCGTGCTCCCTTTGGCTTCATCCAGTATTGTCGCCCTTAAGCCCTCGTTTTGGGCCCATTTGAGGTACATTTTAAGCAGCATCTCAGTCCAATCTTGAGCGTCGTCGCCACCAGCGCCTGCAAAGAAGCTAAGTATGGCCCCGTTCTGATCGTATTTGCCCTTAAATTTAGTCAGTTTTTCTAGCTCAGCCACCTCTGATTCCAAGCCTTTAAGATCGTCTCCCTCGGCCATCTCTGAGAGCTCGTGAAGCTCATTGAATTTGTCCACCTCTTCTTTTAAATCTTTGAGTTCACGAGTTTTTGCACCGGAAGCTTTATCGTCCAACCAAAAATCAGGCTCGATCATCTCGGCCTCAATCTCCGCAACCTGAGCACTCTTCTGTTCGATGCTCAGTAAGCCCTTCAGTTTTTCCAATCTATCTTTCAAGCTCATAATAAATATTTCTTAACATACTCCCAATTTACCAAATATTCGTGATTTTAGCCATAAACGCAAAAACCGCCCAACTCTTTCGAGTGGACGGTTTTTGCTTATCGGCCCATTACTACCACTCTTAAGGTGATATAACTTACCGTATTTATGCGAGGTTTAAGGCTTTTTTGGCCAAACCAAGCTCTTTTATTTTTTTAAGATAAACCAGATTCAGACCTGCAACAAGCGAGACTAGACCGGCTATTACACCAGTAGCAGCACCAGTTTTAGGCAGAGTCTTAACAATTATCTTTTCTGGTGTCTCGATAACTACAACCTTCTCGTCAATCACAGTCTCAGCAGTATCAGATATTCTTTCACCATCGTCCTCTGCATAGGCTGTGTTTACAAGGTGTTCATTTGCAGCTAAATCAGTAGAAGTTTTTGCTCGGAAAATAACGTAAACAGATTCTCCGGGCTCAAGCTTATCTATTGTAAATCCTTCGGTAACACTTCCGATAAATTCATATACGATGCCGTTTATTATTGTCACAGCACCAAAACTTTCATCGTAAGCAACGTTCGCAGGAAGTAAATCGTAAACTCTTACTCCCTCGGCGTCACCTTCACCGATATTCAATACTCCGATCATATACTCTAGAGTATCGCCGGCTTGTGCAGTGTTGGCTTCAACATATACAACCTGATCAGACGAAACATTTCTAACAACTTTGTCTATAACTAAATCGGGGTTGTGTACAATAGGACCCGGTCGCAAAATATCAATTAAAATATCGTTACCATATCTGTTGTACATCTTGTCGTCGAAATGAAATCCGTCAAAAGTAGCAGCTGGAAGAGGATTCTTTATCTCTACAGTAAATGTTCTCTCAGCGGTTACGCCAGGATTTAGGATTATAGATGGATATCTTATGATCTTAGACTCGTTGGTGCCGGCAGGGCCGTCAACCAATACGCCACCGTCTGAAGAAGAAACATAGTTTGCATACTCCAAGACATCAGCGATTCCATCTTCGATTACAACATCAGTCCCAAGGGAACCGGTGTTAGTAGTTCTAAGCGTATATACTATTTCATCGTTGCTCTCAGCAGCAACAGCAGTTGCATCTTTAGCCTCAGTCGTATTATATGCTGACTTCGACTTAAGAATTACCACATCGCCAGGATTTATATTTACATTTGCAGTATCGTCTAAACCGCAGACTAGCGTTGCATGGTTAACCAAAACCTCTGGAGAATAAATCTGCGCAGGAGTAGTGGCTCTGAAAGTAACTATAATTCTGTTCTCTAAACCTGGTTCAAGTATGCCTAGGTAAATTCCAACACTGAAAAGCTCATTTGCTGAAACCGGAATTGTAACACCGTTTCTAGTAACTTGTGCACTTCCTTCGACATAATCAAGCTTCTGAGGCAAAATATCTTTCAGGTTTACACCTGCTTGTGCTTCGCCACCAGTGTTTTTGATTTCAATCTGGTACTCTACTATCTCATTCTGATCAGCATTAACAGTCTCAACAAATACAGACTGACCGTCTGAGATATTTCTTACAACCTTGTTTAACACAACGTGTGCTGGGTCTGGTTCAGGAATTATGATAGGGTTTGTTTCAACCGCAAATACAACCCTTCCTGCATATGGCCAACATCCGCAGATGTCACCAAGGTTCAAACCGTTTACGCTTACAACTTCATCACCACTCTGGCCCAAAGGTAAAGGCAACGCATCTAGCGATCTGTTAGGATACCATCTTACTGATCCTGGGACCATGGCAAGTGTAGCATCGTCTTCTAGGTTGATTGTCAGCCCAGATAGACCGTTGATGTTGTTGTTTATCACTGTGTCTGTGATAGTAACGGCGTTATCAGCGCCCAAAGAGGCTGTTACCGTCGCGCTTTTGTTCGTAGTCTCCGCTGGAATATTTACCTTTAGGGTAGTATTCTCAGCAGTAGTATCTGGATGACCATTATGGTAATAAGCAATCACCTCAATGGTATCACCAGCATCACCGTTAACAGGATCTTTCCAGACAGTCTCACCTCTGGATGTGTTTGCTCCTCGAAGAAACTCGAGGTCTTGATCCATGAAGTTGAACTGAGGAGTTGTAGCATCTGCAGAGAAAGTTGGGAAAATCGCCATCGACAAAAGAGCGGCGACAGATCCAATTCCTGCCAATACCTTTCCTTTTTCCTTAATCCATTTAATAACATTTTTCATCATTTTTCCTTCTCCCCTCGCAACTTTTAAAATTGTGCTTAAAGTATATATTAATTATTCATAAATGCAAGTTAAATATCTTCTACAATCTACCATCTAGCAACTACTATCTAATTTATTCACCATTCTCAATAATGAACTAATTCATTGCTGAGGTGGTGGAGGGACGCGCACATGCGGTGCACGTCCCTCTCCAGTGTTACGGGACGGGGGTGTAACTCCCCGACCCTTCGGTCGACCCGCCGGTTGGCGGGTCTATTCCGGGCCCGTCATCGGGCCCTCCCACCGGACATGTCGGGTCCGGTGGGGGGCAAGGGGGGCAAACCCCCGGAGGCCCCTGCGGACCTTCTGGTCCTTCTGGCCCTTGCGGGCCTTCGACTCCCGGTGTTCCGGGGTCGCCAGGTGCTCCGGGTTGCCCATCGACCCCATCAACGCCATCTGCGCCGGGATCCCCTGGAGAACCATCTGCACCTGGTTCACCAGGTAAGCATCTTTGCTTCGCTGGGCGCCGGGGCGCTTGACGAAGGGTTACTGTAACTAAAGTCCGCCAAGGCCCGGTCATTGTATAACCAACCGGGATGACGGAGAGGCGCGGGGCCTGCATCGCATTGATGACAGGCGGCCCGTAAACCGGAGGCGCCTGCAAACAGACGACCTCCGATACGGATACTGTTCGCGTAACTTCGACAATATCCGGCACCCTGATCGGCACTGGGATTGTCGTCGTCCTCTCGATTACCTTCGTCTGGCCGACGAAGACCGGCGTCGGCACCTTGACCGGGTTGGAGACTGGAACAAAATATCTGCCCCTCGCCGGATTGCCGCACCGGATGGTGCGAACAATCTGACGCCATTCGCCATCAACAGTCGTGCCCTCAACGACGTAGCCGACTGGCTCTCCACGAAGGAGGTAGCCAGTCAACCAGCCGCCCGAAAATCGCACCTGACAGTTCGCCAGGTCCGCGGGGAGCGTGTCTTTGAGCTCCGTGCCGTTGAGAGGCGCGCAGCCCCCGGTCCACGGGTTGCTACCCGTGATCCGAGCTGACAAGTTAACTCCCGGGTGATCCGCCTGCGCCACCATCGACGCAAGCAGTACCACCAGTACAACCACAATGCAGTTACTTGGCCTCATATGAGGCACCTCCGTTCGCCGTCACACTGACGGCGATCATATTGAGCTCGTTGTTAAGTCTATACATCGTCGCGGGCTCAGCGCCGTTGGTGCTGACGCCGAATCCGATCCAACCCCACTCAACGAACTTCTCGGGGTCAGAATAAGTGAACTCGATGATTCCGTTTTGGGACACCATGGGATT
Source organism: uncultured Candidatus Saccharibacteria bacterium (assembly GCA_964426805.1). Classification (GTDB taxonomy): domain Bacteria; phylum Patescibacteriota; class UBA1384; order XYA2-FULL-43-10; family XYA2-FULL-43-10; genus CAYRRY01. The sequence goes on from CAYRRY010000002.1 coordinate 6,031, forward strand.
GTTCGTGTTCTCCTTCCACTGGCATGTAGTCAGCTTTTGGAAGAATGTGAGCGTCAGTGAGTTACCACAAGGCAACCCATCCGAGCCCACCGCCACAAACACGTAGCCCTTGGCGTCGTTGTAGATTTCGCGAAGGTCATCAGGCCAGTTGGCCGCTTGTTCTGCGGCCTTTCTGGTAGCTTCGGCTTCCGCGGTTATACGAACCACTTCAGCCTCCGCCACTATTCGCGCGGCCTCGATGTCAGCGATGCGCTTCGCTTCCGCGTCGCGCAGCGACTGAATATCGCTTTCCAGCTGAACCTTAAGCGCCGCCACTTCAGCCATTGCTTGTCGATACGGTGTATCTTCAAGCTGTTGGAAAGGCGCCGGAGCTCCCTGGAGCCGCATATGCTCCAGCTGGCTCATGAAGTTGTAGCGAGGCAGCGGATACATAAACTGCAAGCTGTCTCGCCCCTGGTCCTCGAGCACGGCGGCTCGAGCCAGATTTCTTTGATCTTCGTCCAAGTCCTTGGGGCAGACGCCCTTACCGAACATCCTCGGCGTCGCCCAGATTACCCACTTACCCACATCGACCAGGATAAACCTGGAGACGACGTAGTCCGTGGCCAAAACGTGCTTAACCGTCTTGACGACGAAGATGATGGGGATAATGGTGATCTCCCCCTCACGGCGTGAGGCATTATGCGTCACCTCAGCCACGAGCACCTTCTCGCCAGGAGTCTGGGCGTGAAGATCAATGACGAGCGTGTACCCGCCGTCGAAACTCACGCCGGCATCGTCCCTCCACAGGCCCATGTCCGTGCGCTTGATGCGCCCAGGGTCAACACCCATAGCCAGGAGATCAATGCGCAGAAACCTGATGTCGTTAAAGAAACCGACACCCTCTCCAGCAGCAGCGTCCCTGCGATCCATGGGGATGATAGCCGGCTCGATAGCCGGCACTGCCTTGACACTGCCATTGGAAGCGTCGCTCAGCTTCAGATGCTGCGAGAGGCCCGCGCGGACCTCTACATCCCTCTCGGAATATAGGGGCCACGACAGGCCCGCCAACAGCCCTCCGCCGCCGGCCGAAGCCGGTACAACTAACCCCGCCACCAGAATGGCGACGAGTACTACCAACATTGTTGCGTTACGCATTTCTCTTCCTCCTTGCCCTAAGCGGGCAAACAACAAACGACGAGTGCCCGCTCGAAGCGGGTGATTGTGAACTTCTCTTCTTGTCTATATTTTTAACGTGCTATCTCGCCCAAACGGGCACAAGATGCGCACGTAAAGTGAGATCGCTCAGGCCAAGTCCGTCCCCATTCCGGGGTCCAGCTTAGCAAGAGGTGAATAAGTACCCTCATCACACCTCCCGCCAACACGCATCTTGCACATTGTCTCTGCCTATTCAACCTTCGTTTCCCCGTTAGTTCGACTCACCATATTTTTCCGTAAGATCTTTTATTTCTAATAACCCAGCCAGGAAGAAGGCGAGAAATAGTCGCGATAAGATCAGACCAGATCCACATTTTTTAAGGGACCATCAATGTCAATCTCAGTGCACGCTATCCATGATTCCCAAAATCCCAGCCAGATTACTACAAACAAAAAGAAACGGCCCTCGCCGTCCCTCTCTTTTTCTTAACTGTTTAATGTATCAGGTATTTAGTTGTTTGTCAAGTGTTTTCTTATGCTCGCTGACCATAAACCCAGCGTGGTTTGAGGTCAATAGCCTAAGCCTCAAAAAGACTTTCTATTTTCAAATCATTCACATGCTCTTCCGGACTAGATAGAAATGACAACTTTTCAATATTTTTAATATAGTTATACACAGGCACGCCGGCCATCTCCCCCTGCAATTTTGGATCAGATTTTAGAACTTTCTCTTTGGGCACTTCTCCGTATCTGGTATTTTTTATCAATTTATCGTTATTAGCCTCAAGATAGTAACAGGCTCCACGTTTTTCCTCATAATCACCGTATTCAGATTTGAAATCGCCGCAAACCCAATTAGCCATCACGATTGGTTGATCAAGTTCATTTATAGTCACATGCCCGTAGCCAGGAGGGGTAATAATCGCCGATCCAGCCTTAACTCGAGACAATATTACGTCCTCAATTCTGGCGCCATTGCTCTTCTGGCTCAAGTAGGTTGCCTGACCCGAAATAACATAATACAACTCCGGATAAGAAACACTTGTCCCCGGTTTTTTGGGGTGATAGTGACCAGAAGTTTTTATATGTTCATCCCCTATCTTTGCAGATGGAATTACAGTTAGGTCGAAGCGAAGATGGGCTGCGTTGATTTTCTCTAAATCTCCCTTTTTTCGCACATTTCGGTACATCAAGTAGGCTGGTTCATCTGATAGTTTTAGATTTTCATCAGCGGTTACGACGCTTAAGTCAGAAAGTTTTCGAACAGAAAACTGATCAAATTCAACATCTTCTCCAAACTCGAGACGACTATTTTCTTTCAACTGTATGTTTAAACCAATTTGGTCTTCTAGGTTAATCATGTTGTTCGATTAATTTAATAATATTTCTTATGTCGTTTAGGTTTTTTATAACAACAGCTTTTTTCCTAAGCTCTTTTGCACCGGAAAAACCTTTCAAGTAAGCAAGCAGATGTTTTCTAAATTCTACCATACCGTGCTCACCTTTGTCTTTATACGCAAGCTCAGCATGCATCAATATCATATTTTGCAATTCTTTATTCGTAGTTTTCCGGTCTTTTTGAAATACCCACGGCTTGCCGAAAGCTGCTCTCCCTATCATGACTCCATCAAGTACGGTTTCTCCATTCGTTGATTTTTCTATGGCATCTTCATAATTTTCTACATCCCCATTACCGATTATCGCGACTTTTACTTTCAACTTTTCACTTTCAACTTTTAACTTGTATATATTTCCCCACCTAGCTTTTCCTTTAAAGCCATCCTTATATGTCCGGCCGTGTATGGTTAGTGCGTCAATTCCCGCCTCAATTAACCTTGGTGCAAACTCCAGGATTTCATCGTCGTTTGCCCATCCGAGCCTAGTTTTAACCGAAACTGGGATACCAACACTCTCTTTGACTGATGTTGCAATTTCGCAAGCTAAATCTGGGTTTTTCAAAAGTGCTGAACCGTGATCTGAGCCAGCAACTTTTCTGGCCGGACAACCCATGTTTATATCAATTCCATCCGGTTTGATATTTTCCTCTACCCACTTTGCAGCGTATGCAAATTTCTCTGGATATTTCCCGAAAAGCTGGACAACGTAAGGGCGCTCGACCTCATTAAATTTCATCAATCTCAAAGTTTTATCGTTTTCTAGTAACGCCTGAAGCTCAATATCCGAGAGTTTCTTTTTAAGTTTTTTGTTATGAAATATCGCATCGGC
>CAYRRY010000002.1:9493-39186 GCA_964426805.1 uncultured Candidatus Saccharibacteria bacterium
GCTCAATATCCGAGAGTTTCTTTTTAAGTTTTTTGTTATGAAATATCGCATCGGCTGAAACCATCTCGGAAGCTACAATGTCTGCCCCAAAGCTTTTACAGATCCCGCGCATAGCAGAATCTGTGTAACCAGCCATTGGAGCTAGTACGATATTTGGTCTATCTTTGTTTTTTCTTTTCCAGATGTTTTTCATCTATAGCATAATTTTTTATTATGAATTTTCATTCAGATATGATAATATGACTTTAATCGCACTAAGGCGACATTAAAATCGTCTTAGCAACGAAAAAAGGAGGTGCCCAAATGGGTCAAACCGTGGGCAAACCCTAGCCCAACGCGTTCGACGGGCTCCAGTCGAGCTGATATGGCGCGTTGGGCTCACTCATCGCATTCCTTGTCTCTCCGGTCAAGCACATCTGTGCTGGGGAGACAAGGCCAATCTTTTACCTTGCCACAATTTTAGAACCGCCGGAACTGTCTTCCACGCTATATCCACTTTTTTCTATCTCATCACGAAGAGCATCTGCCTCTTCGTATTTTTTATCCGTTTTTGCCAGATCTCTTTTTTTGGCTAGTTTCATTACTTCTGCAGGGATTTCTTCACTATCCGCATCAAACAAACCCAAATTCAACAAGTTATCATCTGCCCATTTGATAAATTTGTATTTACCTTCATCAGATATTTTTTCATCTCGGACAACTTCCCAAACTACTGCTAGGGCCTCCGGGGTGTTTAAATCATCGGCAACAACTTTTCTGAATTTTTCCCGGTGTATGCATTCCTTACCTTCGACATCTCCCAAGTCTCCCGCACCAGAAACAAACCTTCTGAGCCTTGCTCTAGCGTTCTTAGCTGCGTCCAATCCATCCCAAGTAAAATTAAGCTTACTCTTGTAGTGTGATTGCAAACATAAATACCGAAAATCAAGAGGCGAATAACCTCGCTCCTCCAAATCAGACAATTTATAGAAATTATTCAAAGATTTACTCATCTTCTTGCCATCAACCAGCAAGTGTTCTGCGTGAACCCAGTAGTTTACAAACTTCTTTCCAGACACTGCCTCAGATTGCGCGATCTCGTTCTCATGATGAGGGAAAATCAAGTCCACACCTCCAGCATGAATATCTACTGTTTCACCCAAAGATTCTTTTGACATGACAGAACACTCGATATGCCAACCGGGACGACCTTTGCCAAGCTTGGAACTTGCCTCGGACATTTTGGACGGGTCCCAAAATATTTCTCCATCGCTCTCATCCCACGCTTTCCAAAGCGCAAAATCGGCAGGATTTTCTTTGTCATATTCGTCCGAAGAAACTCGCGCTCCAGCCTTTATCCCATCTTTGTCTAAATTTGATAATTTTCCATAATTATTAAACTTTTCGATTGAAAAATAAATTGAGCCATCTTCGCCTTTGTAAGCGAAACCCTTGTCTAGTAAATCAGAGATAAAACCAACCATCTGTTCTATGTAGGCTGTAGCTCTTGGCGTATCTTCAGGGAATTCTACATTCAATTTTTTCAAATCAGAGAAAAAGGCCTTTTCAAATTTTTTTGTCAGCTTGTCAAATTTATCTTTTTTACCACCAGCGCCTCGAATAGTTTTGTCATCAATGTCAGTTATGTTCATAACTTGATGCACCTTGTTGCCTTCCATTTCGAGAACACGTCGCAAAACATCTTCGAATATAAATGTTCGGAGATTCCCGATATGAGCATAATCATAAACTGTCGGCCCACATGTATACAGACTTACCTTATTGTCTCTGACCTCTATCTTTTCGATTTTTTTGCTAAGAGTATTGTTTATTCTCATGTTTTTTCGTATTAAGTATTATGTTTAGAATATCACGCATAAATCCCATAAATATGATATTCGATATGCATTCTCCGTAATTCGCCTACCCAAAGATTACCCGTTTCAAGACTAGTTTGCAACAAAAAAATACCCCATGCTTAAAAGACGGGATATTTTATAAATTAAATTTGTTAAGCCTTGTCCGATTCGACTTCATCCCCGTCCTCGTCATCTTCAACAAAATCTATCTCGTCATCCATGGCGTTGGCTTTTATCTCATCCTTCGAATATTTATCACTGCCTGCTTTTGCCAAATCGTCGTCGTAGTCGCCAACAGAAACTAGCTTGTTTCCACACTCTGGACAAGTCCCATCCCCAGTCCCCACATATCCACATCCGTCACAAACCCACTCTTCTGGCATTTTATTTCCTCTCTTTATCAATTTGATTTTTATTTCTTGTTCGATTTTATCAATACAGCCCATGATGTCAAGGGAACATATTTATCCTGTCCTAGACTATGGATTGCCGTCGCTCCGAAACTTATCAACAAGCACTTGAATCAATATTTATTCATAATCCTTGCGACCCTCCATAGAACGCTTCAAAGTAACTTCGTCAGCATATTCCAAATCTCCCCCAACCGGGAGACCACGAGCGATTCTAGTAATAGATACTTCGATATTCTTCTCACGTATTTGATCTTTTATGTATGCCGCGGTCGCCTCTCCCTCAAGGTCTGGGTTGGTAGCCAGGATTATCTCTTTTATGCCATCATTTTCTAGTCTCGCTATAAGTTGCCCAATCCGAAGTTGCTCGGGGCCAATTCCATCAATTGGCGAAATCGAACCGCCTAAAACATGATATACGCCAGTGTATCCTCCAGATTTTTCCAAAGCCAAAACATCTAGCGGCTCTTCGACAACGCAGACAAGTGACGAATCGCGCTGATCGTCGTCACAAATTACGCAGATATCCTTGTCGGTGATGTTGAAGCATTTCTTACAATATTTTAGATCGCGACTTAAATCAGTCACTGCCAAACCCAAAGCCTCCACTTCGCCTTTCGGCTTGGTTAGTAGATAAAACACAAGTCTAGCAGCGGTTTTTGGACCAATTCCTGGCAAACGTGAAAACTCATCTATTAGATTTTGTACTGATTTGGGAAGCAATTTTTAGGATATTATTTTTTACTTTTCTTGTCGTCCTTCTTGTCATCGACTTCATCTTCCTTTTCTCCTTCATTTCCAGGCTCTGCGTCCTCACCGCCCTCGTCGTTCTTAGCAGGGTCAGTCCAAGAGGCGTACTTACATCCCGGGTATTTGGTACAACCCCAAAAAGTTTTCCCTCTCTTGGTCCTCCGCTCTATCAGTTCTCCTTCACCGCAATCTGGACACTTGATGCCTGTTTTTTGTATTACTGTTTTTGTATTTTTACACTTTGGATAATTTTCACAAGCTAAGAATTTTCCAAACTTACCCTCTTTCAAAACCATCTTGCCTCCACACTTGTCGCACTTTTCGCCCTCAGCCTCTTTCAGCTTTTCAGTTTTTCCATCATCTCCAACCACCGCCAAATTTTTCTCCTCTTTTTTGTCCTCTATCGGTCTCGAATATTTACACTCCGGATAATTAGAACAAGCCACAAACTTGCCGTATCTTCCGAGTTTTTCCACTAACCCACTTTTGCATTCAGGACACTTCTCTTTTAATTTTTTGTCTTTTATTATCTTCTTCTTGTCTAGCTCCTTGGTCTTTTCTTTCAAGTTTTTAGCAAATGGCTCGTAAAATTCGCCGATAATTTCCTGCCACTTGGCATCCCCTGCAGCCACCTCATCCAAATCATCCTCCATTTTGGCTGTAAACTTGTAATCAACCACCTTTGCAAAATGCTCAACTAATAAATCATTTACGATTAGCGCAATCTCCTCAGGGTGGAACCTCTTCTCTTCAAGTTTCACATATCCCCTGTCCTGAATTGTCGACATAGTCGGTGCATAAGTCGAGGGACGACCGATGCCCAAGCTCTCTAGCTTTTTAACCAGCGTGGCCTCCGAATATCTTTTGGGGGGTTCTGTAAATTTCTGATCGTTGAACAGCTCATGAAACTCTAACTCATCTCCCTTTTTTAACTCCGGAATAGTTATCTGTTCTTCTTCCGCCTCATCGTCTTTACCTTCAGTATATACCTTTATGAAGCCGTCAAATTTGATAGTTTCGCCCTTTGCCACAAACAAAAACTTCTTCTTGGCTTTAGCTTCAATCTTAGATTCAATAACTTCAAAAATAGCTTCCTTCATCTGCGAAGCAACAGTTCTTTTCCATATCAAGTCATATAGTTTATTTTCGTATGAGTCAGAAGATGGCTCTCTTCTATCAAAATGAGTCGGTCGTATCGCCTCATGTGCCTCCTGAGCTTTCTTGGTTTTAGTTTTGTAACCCTTTGCGCTCTCGGGAAGATATTTCTTTCCATATTCCTTTTCTATTGTACCCCGCACCGCTTTTATTGCCTGTTCCGAGAGATTGGCAGAATCAGTTCTCATGTAGGTGATGTGCCCCGCTTCATATAGCTTCTGGGCATTTCTCATTGTCTGTTTTGCAGATGATCCAAGCTTCCTGGAAGCCTCCATCTGAAGCGTCGAGGTTGTAAAGGGAGCAGAGGGATGAGATGTACGATCTCTCTTCTCCACATCCGATACCTTGTATTTTGCCTTCTCCAAACCTTTCTCTATCTCCTTAGCCTCTTTCTTATTTTTGATATCCATCTTGCCGACTTTATTTCCATCAACCTGTTTAAGAAGCGCTTTGAATTTCAGCTCGTCACCTTTTTCTGATAGCAAAACTGATAGAATCCAAAACTCCTCTGGATCAAACGCCTTTATCTCTCGCTCACGCTCCACTATCAAGCGAACTGTAACAGATTGAACACGACCAGCGGAAAGTCCAGTTTTGACCTTTTTCCATAGCAGGGGAGAGAGTTTGTAACCAACTAGCCTGTCGAGCACACGTCTTGCCTGCTGAGCATCAACCAAATCCATATTTAATTCGCGGGGTTTCTTGAGAGCTGCTTTTAGAGCAGTCTTTGTTATCTCGGAGAAAACTATTCTCTTGTATTTTTTTGAATCAACCTTCAGCGCCTCAGTTACATGCCACGAAATCGCCTCTCCCTCTCGGTCTAAGTCAGTCGCGAGATAGATTGTCTTAGCTTTTTTTGCATATTTCTTTAGCTCTGTAATTGTTTTTTTTGCATTTTGCGCGACTTCATATGTCGGAGCGTAGTTTTCCTTTACGTCAACCCCCAACTCCTTTTTCGGCAGATCTCGCACATGACCAAAAGAGGCCAAAACCTTAAAGTCCTTGCCTAAGTAGCCCTCGATAGTTTTTGATTTTGCTGGAGACTCTACTATTACTAAATTCATTGTTTTCCTAATTTTTTATTTTTCATTTTGTCTTTATCCAAAATCCTCCGCCAACATTCTCTAAGTTACCTTTCATCTCGAGCGTTGTCAAAGCGCCACTGATTTCTACAATGTTATATTTACTCTTTTTTACTATTGTATCTACGTGCGTTTTTTGGCCAGATATTATCTTTATCACCTCAACCTCCACCTCATTTTCAGGCATTATATTCTCCGATTTTTTCTTCTGATTTTCGAGTTCGAAATTTAATTCTTGGAATATATCAGTCACTTCCGTAGTCAATTTGGCGCCCTGCTGAATCAGCTTATTACACCCTACCGACGTTTCGTTCTCTATATTTCCCGGTACAGCAAAAACTTCTCTATTATAATCCAGCGCCTCCAAAGCAGTTATCAGTGCGCCTGATTTTTCAGCAGCTTCGACAACTACAGTTCCCAAAGACAGTCCAGCGATAATTCTATTCCTAGCTGGAAAATTATGCTTCATCGGCGGTGTACCTGGAGAGTATTCGGAAACAATCGCACCACCAGACTGAATTATCTTTTCCCCTAGTTGATAATTCGACACCGGGTAGATGCGATCTAAACCACAACCCAAAACCCCCACCGTTCTCAAATCATTTTCCAATGCTGTGCTGTGAGCTATTGCGTCTATGCCTAGCGCCAAACCGGAGACTATACATAAGTCTGCGCCCCGCATCTGATTAATCAGCGCTTTACACGATCTTCTACCGTAATCGCTGTATTTTCTGCTACCCACAAAAGCAAGCGAGGTCAGAGAAAGAGCTTTTATGTCACCCCGAATATATAGAATTACCGGGTGGTCCGGTATCTCTTTGAGTAATTTGGGATACTCTTTGTCTTCATTTGTAACATAGCCAATATTTAGTTTGGAAATCTTTTCAAGCTCATCTTCTGGCGAATATTCCGCTCTTGCTTCTAATATCAAGTCAGCAATCTTCTTCGGAATTTGTTTCCGAACTTGGCTAGCGCTCGCCAACCACAAGTTATCCACAGAGCCGTGGAAAGCATTTATGGCTTTCTTTATTGTCTGCGAGCCGATTTTTGGATGCGCGTTGAGCGCAAGTAGATACTTTGAAATATTCCCTCCTTTGTTCTAGTATAAAGGTAAATCAATATTAATTTAAATTTATTATGGGAGAAGGACTTAACCCGGACGTTGGACAACAAGCGATGTTTGGCGAAGAGAAGAAAAAACAACGGCCTCCCCGTCCACGCATAGAAAGACCAAAACGCGATGCCGAAAAAGAGGAAAATGGAGCCAATCCTCTCATGAAAGATAAAAGATACTTGAGCTAGAATTGATTACTACTTTCTTGATAGTCAGCTCAAAGCTTTTTTTGGGTTGATTTTATTCTTTTTTTCTGGCATTCTTTAGTCGCAGAAACACCAATCCGAAGAATGGGAGGTCGCTCCTGTGAAGAAAGTATTCAAAACGACAAGAGGAGAAGAAAAGGTCCTGTGTTCGGAGCAGGAGTTCCAAGACAAGGAGTTGGCCGCCCTAAACGCCCTTGCACGCAAATTTGCGGGAAAAGCAAACATCGAGAAAATACCCGAGGACAACCCGGCGAAAATCTCAGTAGTGATCGTCGGCGATGCCACAGAGGGACTGGAGTATGTTGTTAGCTTCAGGCAAAGTATTTCGCGTGAACAGGGCATCTCCATATGTGCTGCTATCGCCCTTTTGTTCCCGGGAACCGTAGCAGACATCTTTCACAGGTTTTGCAACCGGAAGGCGACCATATACAGTGACCCCTTCCTCCTGGCATACCCGGACAAAGAGAGCCTTCACGCCGTAATCCCGGCTGACGAAGTCAGCGAGATAGCCACCAAGGCCGCCGCAGAAGTCTGTCAGGTTGACGAAGAACCAGCCACTGCTTCAGAACGACACCTGCCCCTCGCAGAACAAGAGGAGGGTGTGGAAGTCTTCCCCAGGGGCATTCCAGCCGATGGCCGATACTCATGACTCCGACCGATCGTCGGAATCGAATCGACGCCCGCCCTGATATACTGGGGCGGGCGGTTACCGACTTACTTCAACTTATCCACAGCCTTCTTTAAAAGCTTTGAGTATAAAACAAGGCCTACCGACTCCATGTTTCCATGTTGTTCACGACCAAGTACATTTCCGCCGCCACGAATCTCCAAATCACTTAGTGCAATATTAAAACCGGAACCAAGCTCTGCGTTTTCAACCATTGAACGCAATCGCGCAAAGGCTTGATCGGTTATTTTTTTATCTTTGTGAGTCAAAAGACAGTGCGCCTGTCTTTCACTTCGACCTATTCTTCCGCGAATCTGATAAAGCTGTGACAAGCCAAATTTATCTGCCTCCTCCACAACCAATGTATTCACATTTGCCAAGTCTAGACCACTCCCTATTATAGTAGAGCAAACTAAAACATCTATCTTGCTCCCGGCGAACTCCGACATCACCCGCGATAAAGCCCGCTCTCCCATCTGTCCGTGGGCAATCTCTACTTTGGCACTTGGCACAAGCTTTTGTATCTCAGATCGTTTCGCCTCTATGCTTCGAACTTTATTGTAAAGATAGTAAATTTGACCACCTCTTTTAATTTCTTTTTTGATATATTTTTTAATATTTTCCGAATCAAATATTTCCACCTTGGTCTCAATCCCTTTTCTTCCTTTAGGCGGTGTGTTTATCTGAGAAATATCCCGTATACCAGAAAGCGAAATAAAGAGTGTTCTCGGAATCGGTGTCGCCGATAGAGTTAAAACATTTATCTCTTCGCGTTCTTTTTTCAAAAGCTCTTTCTGTTTCACGCCAAATCTCTGTTCCTCGTCAACTATCAACAGATCTAGGTTTTTGTATATGATATTTTTATTTAAAAGCTTGTGAGTTCCAACTACTAAATCGACTGACCCATTTTTTATTTTTTTTATGACTTCAATAGTTTTTTTATTCGATTGAAATCTACTTAAAACCTCTACATTTATGGGTAGGTTTATAAATCTTTCCTCAATGTTTGAGAAGTGCTGTTCTGCTAGAATCGTAGTCGGGCAAAGTAGTGCCGCCTGATATCCGTTGGCGATAGCCTGAACCGATGCTCGAAGAGCGATCTCTGTTTTTCCGAAACCGACATCTCCGCAGATAAGCCTATCCATCGGCTTCTCTTTTTCTAAATCTGAGTAAACATCTTTTAATGCACTTCTCTGATCAACGGTTTCTGTATAATTAAAAGTTTTTCGTATTTCCAGGTCCCATTTTTTATCAATCTTATATTTTTTTGATCTTTTGACCTCCCGCTTGGCATAAATCTGGAGCAGCTCTTTTGCCAATAATATTATGCTTTCATATGTTTTCTTCTTAGTTCTAATCCATGCCTGGCTTCCTAGCTTGTTTAGTTTGGGTTTTCTTCTACCCACTCCGACATAGCTCGAGACTCTTTCTTTGTCTTTAAGCGGAACATATAAAGAATCATTGTTTAAATACTCGATAAATATATACTCTTTGTGTTTACCGCCGACCTTTTTTAAACCTAAGTTCGAGAAAATCCCAACTCCATGATCAATATGAACTGCATAGTCACCTGGTCTTATTTTAGACCCATCAACATGTCTGATTATGTTTTCATTTATCTCAATATTGTATTTTTCTTTTTTGCCTAACAATATTTTCTCAACAACATCGCCAAATAAATCTATCCTAATCTCATCTTTTTCACTAACCGGATGTATTCGTATCGTATCGCCACGAAAGTTATATTTTCCATATGATAAGTCTTCGGATCTGGAGTAACCGTTTTTTTCAAGTCTTTCGATTAATTCATACAAATTAATACCTTTTCTTGTTGTGATTTTTATCATTGAAATTTATCTTTTCTTTTGATAATATATACTTGTAAGCAAATTACAGAGAGTGTGCTATCTGTAAAAAGCCTTTGCCCCTCCTTTGGCTGATCTGCTTTTCACTTTATTGTGAACATGTAGATCGCAGATAGCACTCTCTCTTTCTATTTAAAAAGAGCCTTCCGCAAGAAGGTTCTTTTTTTAAATACCATCCAAAAAGTTTTTTATTTTCCTATTTCGATGCCCATGCTTCTAGCAGTACCAGCTACTACTTTTTTCGCAGCTTCTATAGTGTGAGCATTTAAATCTGGTAATTTTATCTCGGCGATTTCAGTCAGCTGTTTATCCGACACAGTGCCAACTTTATCTTTCTTTGAATTGCCTGCACCCTTTTCGATCCCCGCTGCCTGTCTAAGCAAGACTGCTGCTGGTGGAGTTTTTGTTATAAAGCTGAAAGATCTGTCCTCATAAACCGAAATCTCCACGGGGATGATTGTGTCACCCTTGTCTTTTGTCTGCTCGTTGAAGGCTTGGCAGAATTCCATAATATTTACACCGTGTTGTCCAAGTGCTGGACCAACCGGAGGAGCTGGATTTGCCTTGCCCGCAGGGCATTGTAGTTTTATAACTGTTTTTATTTTCTTTGCCATTTTAGTCCTTATACTTTTTTAACTTGTAGAAAATCTAGATTGACCGGAGTTTCTCTTCCAAACATATTTACCAATACTTTTACCGACCCCTTGTCTTCATTTATCTCTTCAACTTTGCCCTCAAAACCCTTCAGGGCTCCGTCAACTATTTTAACCAATTCACCATTTTTAAAATCAATTTTATATTTTGGCTCCTCAACGCCCATTCTCTTCTTGATTCTGTTTATCTCTTCCGGCGACATCGGAGTGGGTCGTACGCCGAAACCGATAAATCCGGTTACGTTTGGAGTATTCCGAACCACATACCAGGAATCATCTGTTACTTCCATATCCACCAATACATATCCTGGGAAGATTCTTTTTTCTATAACTTTTCTTTTTCCATTTTTTATCTCAATCTGCTTCTCTTTAGGAACTACAACATCGAAAATTCTATTCTGCATGCCCATAGATTCGATTCTCTGACGCAGAGAGTCAGCAACCTGTTCCTCATAGCCAGAATAAGTATGAATCACATACCAGTTTCTCTCACCAGATTGTTTCAACGTTAAAAACTTCTTAGAAGTATCTTTCTCTTCTGGTTTAGTTTCAAGTTTTTTTGTCTCCCCGTCTGCACCAGCTGTGCTTCCCGCATTTAGGGTGGGTTTATTGTCACTCATCGTATCCCCTTTAACTTAAAGATATGATATATTCGACTGCTTTTGAAAGACCGAAGTCAAGAACGGTTACTACGCCAATTGCGATAATCACAGAAATGATAACGATCAGAGTGTGGTTTACCACATCTGCTCTAGTCGGCCATGTTACCTTTCGTAGTTCAGCGACGACTCCGGAAAAATATTCATTTATTGTTGAAGAAAAGTTTTTCATTTCTTGATTTTAAGAATCTTTACCTCAAGATAGTCCTGTCTGTGACCAAAAGTTCTCTTGTATCGTTTCTTGGCTTTAAACTTTGTCGCGGTTTCCTTTTTGGTTTTTTTCTCTCCCAAAACCTCTGCCTCCACAGACACTTTCTCCAAAAAGGGCTTTCCTACTAAAGTGTTTTTTTCGTCTGAGACAAGCATTACCTTATCAAAAACTACTTTTTTCTTCTCTTTGTCATACTCGAAAAGCGACATCTTGTATGTCTTATCCTCTTCTACCTTGTGCTGATTGTTGTTAACCGAAATTACTGCAAACATAATTGTTCCCTAACTTAAAAAAGACCCGCGGTCTTACTTTTAATCAATATATCAACTTGTGCAATATAAGTCAATAGCTTCCAAGATATGACTAGCCTCTCTTTGAGCTCAAATTTAAAACCACTCCAATCGCTGCGAACATCACCAGGAGCGACGTGCCACCTGAGCTAAGAAAAGGAAGCGGTATCCCAGTAACTGGGGCAAGACCCAGATTCATACCAATATTTATCACAGCCTGAAACAAAATTATCGACCCCACCCCTACTCCAAGCAACATACCAAAGGAATCTGGGGACTTTGCGGATTGATAGTATATCCTAAATGTTAAGAAGAAATATAACAAAACAATAAATGAAGCACCAACAAAACCCATCGCCTCAGCCGAGCCAGCAAAGATAAAATCTGTGTGCGGCTTCGGTAAAAACTTCAATTGACTCTGAGATCCCTGCCCCAAACCCGCACCGAAAAGTCCACCTGAGCCGATAGTAATCTGGGCTTGTCGGACATTATAACCAGCACCGTACGGATCAGAATCTGGATCTATGAAAGTTTGGACCCTGTTTCTCTGATAATCATGCATCAACCCAGAAAAAGGAGGAGCTTTATAATACGAAAGCGAAAACACCAATAAAAACATTGCTACAACCGTTCCTATTATCAATAGTTGTTTTCTGTTCGGTTTTGCAAACAAGACTTGAATAAATGAAACAAACACTAGAACTAAAGCTGTCCCTAAGTCTGGCTCCATTAGAATCAACACTGTTGGAATAGCAAGAATTATGATAGACCAGATATATTCTTTTATTGAAAGTCTACCCGTTTTTTTCGACAAAACCGAAGCCAGGGCTATCACCACAGCAATTTTTGCAAGCTCAGAAGGCTGCAATTGGAAAAAACCTAAATCTATCCAACGTACAGCACCACCAGCCGCAAAGCCAAATATCTCCACAATAATTAAAAGTACTGCGGCTACAATGTAAATAAACCACCAAGCACTTCGAAGGCCCTTGTAGTCAACGAAAAACATGCCGACCATGGCAGCTATCCCTAGGAGAGCAAAAATCCCCTGTTTGGTAGCAAGCACAATATCACTTCCGGAAAAAACAAGACTATAGATAACTGCAACGCTAAGTGCAGACAAAATAATAGGTATCAAGGCCAAAATATAATCAAATGAAGCGAATTTTTTAAGCATCTCTCCTCTTAACGCCTATCCAAACCTTATCTTCTCCCAAGGCGTACTCCTTTTCTCCCTCAACTTCGTTCTTATTATTTTCAATTTTGTCCGACAATGTTTCTGCCTTTATCAGCTCCGCTTCTTTCTCGAAAACTTCTTGAACAGCATCGCTTTCTGTATCAAAATAAGTTTCAATTCTGTCTTCAACGTTGAACCCGCTCTCTTTCCGGAGTGATTGAATATTTCGGATTATTTCACGAGCCATGCCCTCAGTCTTGAGTTCTTGCGTCAGCTCAAAATCTAATTCAACTCCCCCGTCTTTCTCTGAGCTGTTTTTGACCTCTTTTACATTTATCTCTTCGGCAACGATAGCCTCTAGTTCTTGGTCGATCTTTTTACCAAAATAGGTGAGTGTTGCTAGCGGTTGTCGGACTTTCACACCCTTCTCCGACCTACTTTTTAATCCACGTTCAACTATTTCTCTAGTTTGTATCATCCCAGCCTTTAGCTCATTATCTATCAGCTCTTTGTCGCTTGTGGGAAAATCCTCCAAGTGAACAGACTCATTCCCAGATAGGTTCCGGAATATTTCTTCGGAGATAAACGGGGCAAACGGTGCTATTGTTTTTGAAAGCTCCAAAAGAACATAGTGCAAAGTCTTGTATGCTTCTATCTTGTCATCATCATTTTCAGACTTCCAAAACCTCTTTCTGCTTCTTCGGATATACCAATTCGACAAGTTGTCGACAAATTTATTGAAAGACCTTGTTGCACGCAAAAGATTATACTTGCTCATATTACTATCAACTTCCAAAATCAGTGAGTGAAGTTCTGAAACGATCCATCTGTCCAAAATATTTTTGTCTCCCGGCTTTACCTTTTTTGTCGGCTCAACCTTATCAATAGAAGCGTAAAGTACAAAGAAATAGTATGAGTTCCAAAGCATCCTAAACAATCCTCGAGATATCTCCGACATTTCGCTCTCAGAAAAGCTTAGATTTTCAGCCGACACTACGGGCGAGCTCATAAGATACATCCTCATCACATCTGCTCCGTATTTATCGAACATTTTTGAAGGATCTGGATAATTCTTCAATCTCTTAGACATCTTTTTGCCATCTTCCGCCAAAACTATTCCGTTTACTATCACATTTTTATATGCTGCTTTTTCAAAAATTGCTGTCGAGAGAACATGTAGATAATAAAACCAAGCTCTTGTTTGATCATCTCCCTCGGCGATAAATTCGGCTGGGAAGTTTTTCTCAAACTTCTCTTTGTTATTCTGAGGATATCCCATCTGCGCATAGGGCATGGAGCCAGAATCAAACCAGGTATCAAGTACGTCGGGAATTCGCGTCATCTTGCCATCACACTCTTTGCAGGGATAGATG
The DNA here is from genome assembly GCA_964426805.1 of uncultured Candidatus Saccharibacteria bacterium. Classification (GTDB taxonomy): domain Bacteria; phylum Patescibacteriota; class UBA1384; order XYA2-FULL-43-10; family XYA2-FULL-43-10; genus CAYRRY01. Next base: position 22,944 of record CAYRRY010000002.1, read on the forward strand.
ACCTTGTCCACGACGTGCTTATGAAGATCGTCCACCTTCTCGCCACTCGCTTCCTCCAATTCATCGCGAGAGCCAAATACCTCTAGAACATGGCACTTGTCACACTGCCAGATTGGCATCACCGAAGCCCAATATCTCTGTCTTGATATAGACCAATCACGTGCTCCCTCTAACCAATTTCCAAATCTTCCTTCTTTTATATGCGCCGGTGACCAATTAATCTCTTTCGCTTCTTCCAGAGCTTTGCCTTTTATTTTTTCTACTGCTACGAACCAAGAAGATGTCGCATAATTTAGCAGTGGGGTTTCACAGCGCCAACAGTGAGGATAAGAATGCTCATATTTCTCTTTAGAAAATAACAGTTCATTTTTCGCTAGATATTTGATGATTTCTACATCAGTTTTTGTCCTGTCATCTAAAGGTTTTACATTTAAACCAGCAAACTCCCCCGCACCCTCTTTTATAACTCCATCCATTCCTACATGTTGAACAAAAGGGAGTGCGAGTTTCTGCCCTAGTCGCATGTCGTCTTCGCCAAAAGCAGGCGCTATGTGGACAACTCCGGTTCCCTCTTCTGTATTTACAAACGAAGCTTCAACTATCTGCCAACCATTTTCCCTATTTTTCGTTTTCTTATCTCTGGCATAATAATCAAAAAGTGGTTTGTATTTTTTGCCAACCAAGTCATTACCAGCATATTCTTCAACAATTTCATATTCGTCATCTTTAAAAATTTCGTGCAGACGATCTTTGGCTAAAATAAATTTTACTAACTTCCCTGTTCCTTGATCTTTCTTTTCGATCTTCACATATTTTATTTTCTCTCCGACTGCCAAAGCAACATTACCAAGCAAAGTCCAGGGAGTTGTAGTCCAGGCCAACACATAAATCCCCGGTTCATCGACTAACTCAAATTTGGCTACAACCGAGAGATCTTTAACATTTCTATATCCCTCCGCAACTTCTGATTGAGAAAGAGTGGTTTCGCACCTAGGACAGATGTGCATGGAGCGATAACTTTCATAAATAAACCCTTTGTCCCACAACTGCTTAAAAACCCACCAGACACTCTCCATGTAGCCTAAATCCATAGTTTTGTAAGCGTTGTCCATATCAGCCCAGCGTCCAAGCCTTCTTATCACCTTTTTCCACTCATCCACATAACCCAAAACTTTTGAACGACAAAATTCATTAAACTTTTCGACTCCTATCGTCTCCTCAATCTCTTTTTTGCTTTTGATTCCAAGCTCTTTTTCGGCAATATTTTCAATAGGTAGCCCATGACAATCCCAGCCCCACTTTCTCTCAACCTTCTTGCCCTTCATCGTCCAAAAACGAGGCACTACATCTTTCATGGTGCTGGCGACTATGTGTCCATAGTGAGGAGTCCCTGTAGCAAAAGGAGGTCCGTCATAAAAAACGTAATCTTCGGAATTACTCCTGTTTTCGATTGATTTCTCAAATATTTTTTCCTCATCCCAAAACTTAAGAATTTCTTCCTCAAGTTTTGGTAAATTCATTTTTGGGTCAACTTTTTTCAACATAATATGAATCTATTCTACATTTTTTACGCTCATTTTTCAATTCTTTAGCTTACCTCTAAACTTTTTTAATCTTTTACACCCCTTCTTTTTCATCATAAGGCAGAGTTCGTCATTTATTCTTTGGAAGCATTCCGCTCCCTCGGTTTCAAACTGCGTGCCAACCTGTACCGCCTCCGCGCCCGCCAAGATATACTCGTAAACATCGACACCATTCTTGATACCACCCACCCCGAATATCTTAACCTTTTTTTCCAGAGATTTATAAAACTTCCTTACATTCCCAAGAGCCACCGGCTTTATATAGTCTCCACACAGTCCGCCCATGCCTCCGTTTGGCTTAATAGTTGAGCTTTCCTTCTCTATATCTATGATCAGGCTTCCTGCGATTGAATTGATACATGTCACGAATGATATCTGATATTTATTTGTAATTTTTGCGTACTTATCGAAGTAATAATTCTCCAAAAATGCTGGAAGCTTCAAACCTATTATTTTTTTATCATATTTCTGTAATTTCTTCAGTAGTTTCTCGGTAGCCTCAATATCGTATGCAAGCTGTCCCTTGCCCGATATATTGGGACATGAAAGGTTTATCTCTACCGCATCAACCTCACTATTTTGAAATGCTTTCAACATCGTCTCATAGTCATCTGGTTTTAGTCCGGCAATACTGGCGATAATCGGCTTATTGAAAGAATTTAATATTTTCGAGTATTCTATATATTTTTTATACCCCAGATTGGGCAAACCCATGCTCTGAATTGACCCGAATTCGTTTTTAAAGTATCGAGGGGCTGTATTCCCCGCTCTCCCATTTATGGTGCACGACTTCATTATGATAGCGCCCGACTTTGATTCAGCAATCTTCTCCAGATCTTCATAGGTGGTATCGCTCGGACCCGATGCGTTTATCACGCAATTGGGCAAAAAAATATCTGCGACCTGCGCAGATGTATCAATCTCTTCGATTTTCTTCTTCGGTTTCTTCATAAGCCTCCTATTTTATTACTTCAATCAATTTCCTTCTCTCTTTTTGCCCTCGAATAATTGTAACATTACTTTTTGATGTTTTGAAGTGCTTAGCTAGCATCTCTATCACTTTTCTATTTGCCTTGCCGTCTTCTGCAATCTGAGTCACCCAAATTTTTATATTTCCGTCGAATCCCTCTTGGATCTGGTTTATCTTTGCTCCAGGGATTACTTTAACCTCGATCTTCACTTTGCTCCTTCATCCATAGCAATGTTTGCCAACTCATCTGCTCTAGCATTTTTTTCACGCGGAACATGAATAAAATCTATAGGTACCTCTATCTTGGCTTTTATCTTATTTACTTTTGAGATTAACGGTTTTATTCCTTCGTTTTTTACTTTGAAATTTCCATTTATCTGCTCTACTACCAACTTGCTATCTAGACGACAAATTACTTTTTTTTCTTGATCTCCATTGTTTTTCTCCATCCACTTACTCTTTGTTAAAACCTCTAGCGCCAAAATAATAGCCTTATATTCTGACTGGTTATTAGTGGCCTCTCCGATAAATTCATGGCAAGCATGGATCTCCTCTTCGTTCTTATCATAAAAAACAACACCAATCCCTGCAGGACCGGGATTGCCACGCGAACCCCCATCTGTATTTATATATATAGTAGACATTTTATTATATCCCAAGCCCTATCGTATTCTTAACTTCATTTAGTGTTTTCTTTGCGGCAGGAGCTATCTTTTCAGAGCCTTCTGTAAGTATCTTTTTCAGGCCCTCTTTATCAGATACGATATTATCGTATCTTTTCTGTATCGGCTCCAAGTAACCAACAAGCGCATCTGCAAGGTCTTTTTTGAAGTCACCATAGCCCTTGCCCGTATATTCACTTTCCAACTCTTTCACACTTTTACTCGATACCTCAGAGAAAATATTCAGCAAATTTGTCATGGCAGGCTTATCTTTGCCTGATTTGATCTCGTCGCCCGAATCAGTAACAGCCTTCATGATTTTCTTTCGAATTAAGTCTGGATTATCTGACATGGCGATATAGTTGTATTCGCTCTCCGCTGATTTGCTCATCTTTTTTGTCGGATCGTCTAAGCCCATTATTCTAGCGCTCGATTCACCAATCACTGGTTCTGGTATGGTAAATATCTCTGTATATTTATTATTGATACGTTCTGCTATGTCTCGGGTAATTTCAATATGTTGCTTTTGATCGTCACCCACTGGTACATGAGTTGCCTGGTAAAGCAGAATGTCAGCCGCCATCAAAACCGGATAGTCGTAAAGGCCGACAGAAACCTTCTCCTGTCTGTCCCCAGCCTTTTCTTTGAACTGAGTCATTCTATTAAGCTCGCCCATCTTTGCATAACAGTTCAATATCCAGGCAAGTTGCGCATGTTCTGGACGCATTGATTGTACAAATAGGGCCGACTTTTCTGAGTCTACTCCTGCTGCAAGATATAGCGCAGCTGTATTTAATATGTTTTTATGAAGCTCTTTTGGATCCTGCGGCACTGTAATAGCATGCAAATCTACTACACAAAATATCGCTTCATCTACTTTATCTTGAAGCTCTACCCACTGTTTTATAGCTCCCAAGTAATTGCCGATGTGCAAAATCCCGCTTGGTTGTATTCCAGAAAATATTCTTTTCATAATGTATGCCTTAACTTTTATGTAATAATACTACACTACTATCTATCCCATATCAATTATTCGTAAATATTATATTCTCGAGAAGAAACAGTTGTTTCTAAATTTAAATTAGCACGAAAAGTCTTGTGAACATTGTCATAATCTTCTGTTTCTGCAAGCATCTTTATCTTTACGCAAGGCTGGGCTTCTCTGCCATCTATAAGTGGAGTATAGCCAGCAAAACCCAATTTAACATCTACACCATTGTTATTAATATAATAATCTTCAGCATCTACTGGTAAGGGAGTTATCTCATAAAAACCCAAGTTGAGTTCAGCAATGGTTTTTTCGCTCCTAATCACATTATTGTTATATTCTAAATAAAAAACAGCCTTATCATCTTTGTTATTGATAATTAATAGTCCATTATTATACGGCGCAGACTCTAAATCAATGTTATTGTCTATATCTGATAAATAGGAAGAGTCAACCGTACAACTATTGAGATTAGCACAGTTCAGAACAGCCAACTCTCCAATTGATACAGTTGAAAACCCCAAAACAATGCTCACGCTACCATTCGCCTGACGTATATCGTCTGAAATCATATTTACTATTTTCCTTCCGTCCTGATTCATCTTTCTCATCTCCCGTAATTTAGAGTTGTAAGACGAGGCCCAGGAAAATATACCGACCACCATAACCATAATCATGGCAAATATTGTCGCCGCTATCAGAACCTCTATCAGGGTAAAACCTTTTTTTGCGATTATTTTCATTAGAAGCCCTGCCTAGAATTTGTTATCAATTCTCTGATTTCAACCTCACCACTCTTGAAAGAGCTATTCCAAGTCACCCGAACTATCGCCACAATAGCGTTTTCCTGAAGATCCTCATCGTTGTCCAGCAGCTCTTCGCCCGCTAGTGATGAAAAAGAAATTGTTCTTGTAAATTCTATATCGTCTATTGCGATAATTGGATCAATACCGTTTTTTATCTCATATTCATTTGAAGTGCTGTCAAAACCTATACTATAATCGATGGTTGGGTTGCCGCTAGGTATTCCTGGGCCGCCACCTCCGTCGATAATAAACGAGTTCCACTTTGTATCATTTTTTTCATCAATGTAGTTCGTATCGCGGATATGGCGGACTATCTCCAACCCTTCCTGTGCAAGAAAAGTCGCCTGACCTTTTTCTTGAAGATAGATCGAGTTATTCAAAGAATTTCTTGCCAGAAAAACTAAAGCACCTAGGACAATAACAATGATAACCCCTGCGAGCAAAACCTCAAGAATCCCAAAGCCTTTTTTTGTCCTTGTTCTATTCATTTAGCTCAAAAATAAGTTTATAGCCCGTGTCTGCACTGCTTTGCTCTTTTATTAAAATTGTGGGAGGATCAAAACCCATGCTTTCAAATTGGGTGGAACTTACTGAAATTGTTTCTGGAAGGGTAATGCCACTATAAAGAAAATCTCCTCCTGTCTCGAAACAGAAATCTTCATTTACACCCCAACCCACGAGTTTGAAATCAAACATATTAGTTTTTTCCATCTGTTCAAATTCAGCTAAGCTCGCTTCACACTTTTGGTCAGAACTTGTTTTTTCCAATGTAATAGCATTTTCACTTCGAATGACTCTATACGCCGTATAACCCTGTTCGGGGCTCGCCGACATGGTTTGAGCCGAACTTAATAAAGAAATGGCTTCTTCAGCTTTTGTTCGAACATCATTTTGGACAGAATATCTATCGAACATGGGAATGCCGACCGCCACAAAAATTACTATAATAGCGACAACTATTAGAAGTTCGATCAACGTGAAGCCTTTGTTTAAAAATTGCAATTTTTTATACTAAATGGTTTAACTTCCACATTCGCGTTTTTAGCAATTTCGTCGGAAGCCACTTGCAGTACGTCGCACTTTGGATCATTAATGCGATCATAATTGCCAAAGGCCTCATATTCCCCAGCACTTCTTTTGCAATCATCAACATTATTGCCCATATCCTCAGCCGCTATCGATGCTAATTTATAATGTTTTGCGGGTTGTCCTATGTCGGGAGGAAGACCAGGCTCATATATAGCAAAATATAAATAGTGACAATCTGATTTAAAAGGATCGACTGGAAAAGCAGAAATATAACTTGATAAATTACCATGAGCATCAACATCGCCGTTTAAAACACCACTTGAGCCAACATCTTGTGATATATTCAAATCATTACCACCCGGAAACGCTTTTTTGTCAGCGTAAAACAAGCCAAGTGCTCCTGAAATTGATTGAATGTCTGACTTTCTCTTATTGTTTCTGGCCTTTACCTGTGCAGCAGAGTAATTGATCATAATTATGGTCGCCAAAATTCCAATAATGGCTATTACCACCAAAAGTTCAACCAATGTAAATCCTTTTTTCATATTCCCTCCAGATTATTCGTCTAGATATTTAAATATCCCAAATACCAATCAATAAAATAGTTGCCCCAAATCAAAGTCGTCAAACCAGCCAATATCAAAAACGGGGCAAATGGCACGCTATCTTTTAGCCCCTTCTTCTTAATACTCATCAATATTACACCGGCTATTGAACCCAAAACAAAAGATGTGAAAAGCAGAAATATCGCCTGTGGATAGCCCACAAGCGCGCCGAGCACAAAGCCGAGCTTTATGTCTCCCGCTCCCATCCATTTCTCTTTCGAGACAAAAACTAGGATTGCTGGTATGCCGCCGCAGATCAGACCGCCCAAGAGCATATCCATAACTCCAAACCCGCCGAAATACCAAGCACCGACAAGAACAATTGCTAAAGATGTCCAAACCAACTCCTCCACTATTAGCTCGTGTTTCAGGTCATATACAAAAACCACAAGAAGCAGTGAAAAAACTAATGCGTAGAACAATAAGCCCCAACTCAGTCCAAACAGGAAAAACAATATTACAAAAAGCACGGCTGTGGATAACTCCACTACTGGGTATTGCCAAGAAATGGGTTCGTTGCAATATCTGCATTTCCCGCGAAGAAGCATGAAGCTTACAAAGGGAACCAAATCCTTCCATGCTAAAATCTTTTTACAGCTCGGACAGTGAGACCTATCGTTTAGAATCGTTTTAATATTGTCGATACGAAATATTACTACATTCAAAAAACTGCCGATGGAAAGACCGACTACGAATATCAGAATATAATATATTATTTGGTTACTCATTGAATTGACTCGATAGTCGTGAGCCCCCAAAAGGGGGGCCCATTGACTATTTAGTCAGCACTCAAAGCATAAGTATATGTACCCAAAATTACAACTGTGCCAGATATTGACAAAGTGTCATCATCGGCCATATCCCCATTGTCTGTGTCGTTTGTATTTTCCAAAATACAAGCAACAGCAAAGTCAGTTGCCACCGTACCCGTATCATTGTCTGTTGTATAACCGTAAGCATTATCACCTGGATCTTCTGGCAACTCTTTCATATAGCTTCCAGTTGTCAAAGCACCCAAGCTGGCCACTGCTACATTCTCAAAAGTACCCCCGGTTGTCACCTCTGGATATTCATCAGTATCTGTGTAATAAAGCGCAAGTGCTGTCTTCATAGAACGCATATCGCTCTTCCTTGTCGCATCTCGTGCTTTAGCTCGGGCTCCTGAAATTGCTACCAAAACCATAGCGGCCAATATGCCGATGATGGCTATAACAACCAGAAGTTCGATCAATGTAAAACCTCTTTTTTTCATCTTTCCCTCCAAATTATTGATTCAATTTAATTAATAACTGCAATTATCCTCTAAAATATCCCTTGCCACCCCCAGGTCTGCTCTTTCAATCGGGCCTCCGCTTTGAAATACGCACCAGCCATTCGGTGTGTGCAAGGCCGCCTGATGATCGCTAGTCCCATTTAATCTAATATAATAACCGTTACTCCCAAACCCCCAGTCGCTTCCACTTGGCACTTCTGGCGCATTTAGAATTAACGGAGTTCCGGCAGAATCTTTCAGATTATTCACTGAGTAATGGCTAGCATCAGTAACCCCACTTGATTCTATTAATGCTTTAAATGTCGTAGGATTCTGAACGTTTTCTACAAAGCCGTCTAGATATGCCAAAGTCGCAGCGCTATCGATTACCTTAAGCTCACTTTTAGCTTTTGCGTATTTCGATTTCTCCGAAGCCGAAGCTAGATTCAATATAATTATTACTGCCAATATCCCTATGATAGCTATCACCACAAGGAGCTCAATCAATGTAAAACCTTTTTTCATATTTTCCCTCCGGTTTATCTATATTCTAGCCTTGGTCGACCCTCCCTATTACAAGGCTTATTTATTTAAACAATCATTCTTTGCCGTGCACCAGCAAAAAACAATCAATTGATTTTATTAAAATTGCGCTATGCTATAAATCGGCATAAGTACAGCAAAAATCAGAAAAGCGACACCTACACCTATTATAACTAAAATTATCGGTTCAACCAAGCTAGAAATTGTTTTTATCTTTCTGCTTGTTTCCTCTTCATAATACTCGCCCATCTTACCCATTATTTTATCCAATTTTCCGGTCTGCTCGCCCACTCCAACCATCTGCCCAATCAGATTTGGGAAAACTTTTTCTCGCTGAAGCGGAACCGAAAGTGGCACACCTCTTTCTACTTCTGCTACCATTTCTTCAATACTGTTCTTGTAAATTACGTTATTAATAGTTGTTCCAGATATTTTTAAAGCATCGAGTATTGGTACACCAGCCTGTATTAACATCTCCATAACCCGAGCGAACCTACTCATATATATTCCTTCGGAAAGATCTTTTACACCGGGGATTTCTATCTGCCACTGATTGATGGTTTTTTCACCCTGGTCAGTTCTTATCCACAGCCTGATAAGATAAACTACGACGACAATAACGATTATAACTATCCACCACTTGGCCACCAGAAACCTTGATAGCGCTAAAATAGCCGAAGTTGCCCACGGGAGGTCCGCCCCAGACTGGGTAAAAAGTGATTCCAACTGAGGAATAACCTTAATAAGCATATATGTGGCTATACCGATCAAAGCAACAAGTATAAAAACCGGATAATACATAGCGCTTTTTACCTGCGAAATAAATGTATAATCGCTTTCATACCTATCGGCCATCTGCTTTAATACTATCTCTAGATTACCTGTAGTCTCGCCCGACTTAACAACAGAAACAAAAACCTGATCAAAAGCTTCTGGATACTTTGAAAGAGCCGTGGAAAACGCATGACCTTCTTGTAAATCTGTATATATGTCCTGATATATGCTTTTGAGGTGTTCTGCTTCAGTTTGAGTCACTTGTATACTGATAGCCTTAGTAAGTGGCAAACCAGACTCAATCATGGTGGCTAGCTGACGAGCGAAAATGGATTTGTCCCGAAGAGAAACTTTTTTTGTAAAAATTGATTTAGCAATAAATACACTGTCTGCCTTTAATTCAGTGACAAAAAGTTTATTTTTATATAAAACCCTCTCAGCAGCACTCTCATTTGAAGCATTGACTGTGCCGGAGATAATTTCACCTTTATCATTTTTTGCCTTGTAAAGAAACTTTCCCATATCCGTATGCCTATTTATATTAATAAACCATCATCTTGAAACTCTTTGGGTCTAGCGACCAGGTAAGCGCATCTTCTAGTGCGATTTCGCCACGTGATACTAGCTCAGCTAAAACTTTGTCTAGGGAAATCATGCCTTCAGAAGCAGAGGTTTGAATTACATTTGGTATCTGATGATCCTTACCCTCTCTTATTAAACTTCTTATTGCCGAATTAGCCATCATGATTTCAGCAGCCATTATCCGACCACCATTTACCTTTGGGATTAACCTTTGGGAAACCACACCAAGTAAAACTGAGGCCAGCTGACTCCTTACCTGCTGTTGTTGGTGAGGTGGAAATACGTTTACGATTCTATCGGTTGTCTGAGCCGCAGAGTTTGTATGCAAAGTAGTAAACACCAAGTGACCAGTTTCTGCCATAGTGATAGCCGCATCAATAGTTTCTAAATCACGCATCTCACCAACCAAAACCACATCTGGATCTTCACGAAGTGCAGAGCGAAGTCCCCTTGAAAAAGTGTTGGTATCTTGGCCAACCTCTCTCTGGGATATAATGCTCTTTTTGTGTTCAAAGACATACTCAGTGGGATCTTCAATAGTAATAATATGAGACCTTTTCTCTGCATTTATCTTGTCAATCAGAGCAGCTAAAGTAGTTGACTTGCCAGAACCCGTAGGACCAGCGATTATTACAAACCCTTGAGAGGACTCTGTAAACTTTTCTAGGATGGGGGGTAATCCCAAATCATTGAAACCCCTTATTTTGCTAGGGATCAGACGAAGTGCAGCGGTTAAATTGCCTCTTTCAAAATATATGTTCACCCTAAAACGCATCTCCTTGTATCCAAATGAGAAATCTATATCCTTTTTCTGATCCATAGTAGCCAATTGCTCCTTATCAGCAATATGAGATATTAACTCTTTGGCTTTTGCTTGAGCAATTACCTCGGTCTCCGGTATAGAAAACAGCTTTCCGTCTACGCGAATAGTTGGCGGAACTCCAACATTAATATGAATATCTGAGGCGTTTTTCGATATTGCATAGTCAATATATTTGTGCATAGTTGTTGCACTTTTTTCTTCGGGCATATTCCCTCCGTGATTTATTAAATTATATGTGTTTTTCCAGTCGCTCGTCAAGTTATTCCGAGGTAGTTCTAAATACCTCATCAATAGTGGTTATCCCGGCCAAAGCCTTGAGTATTCCGTCCTGCTTCATAGTAATCATGCCATCCGCAATAGCTGCCTTTTTTATCTCATTCGCTGGCATTTTCTTCACAGCCAAATCTTCAATTTCATCGTTGATTCTCAAAACTTCAAATATCCCAATTCTCCCCTTGTATCCCTGTGTACACTCTGAACAACCTACACCGTGGAAAAACTTCATTTCGGCTGGTATTCTCTTCTTGTCAACTTCATTATTCGCAGGCATCGCCTCAAGCTCTTTTTGAATATCTTCCATAAGACTTTTGGGAACTTTCATTTCCCTCTTGCACTTCGGACAGATTCTCCTTATCAGTCTCTGGGCTATGACCAAGTTCATGGATGAAGTTATTAAAAATGGTTCAATCCCCATATTAATTAAGCGCGGAAGCGCTCCAGCCGCATCGTTTGTATGCAACGTAGACAGTACTAAATGCCCCGTCAGGGCAGCATGAGTAGCCATATTAGCTGTTTCTGAGTCACGAATCTCTCCAACCATTACCACATTGGGGTCTTGCCTCAAAACCGAACGTAGCCCCTCTGCGAAAGTGAACCCAATGCCCGGCTTTACCTGGCACTGATTAATACCTGGGATCTCATACTCGACTGGATCTTCCAGAGTCACGATATTGACAGAAGGCACACTTACTCTATTTATTATTGCATAAAGAGTTGTGGATTTACCTGAACCGGTAGGACCTGTAGACAATATGACTCCATACGGCTTTGCCACAGCTTCAGTTGTAAGATCGAAAGCCCTCCCCTCCATGCCCAAATCTTCGAGCGAAAGTATAGTCTGCTTCTTATCCAGTATTCTCATCACAATCTTTTCACCGTGAACCGTAGGCAATGAAGACGTTCTAACATCAACTTCATGGTTTTTAAATTTTACAGTAAATCTACCGTCTTGGGGAATGCGAGTCTCGTCAAGTTTAAGTTTCGCCAATATCTTTATTCTGGATATCATCGGGGGTTGCAATTTTAGTGGAAGCTTAACGATATCACGCAAAATCCCATCAACCCTATAGCGAATTCTCAAAATTTTATCGGAAGCCTCAACGTGAATATCCGAAGAACGCATGTTGAGCGCCAACATAATAATAGCTGCGACAGTCTTGGGGATAAAGTTTTCCTTAATAACCTTAACCAAATCCTCTTTTGCGTTAATCTCCTCATTTAAAAGCGAGCCGATATCTTCTTCGTCCTGCTTCTTGATACCTTTCTCCTTCATACTATTTTCAAGCTTTATTTCAGCTCGATCCTCTGAGGAATTATGAATTTCACCTTCATTTACCTCAGCACTCTTGTTTATAGGATCATCGCTATTCACAGCATCTTCTGCTTCTATATTTTTCTGTTTTTTCTCTTTTGGCAAATCTACAGCTTTATCATTATTATTATCATCTGATCCACTTTTTTCTATTGTTATTTTTGGATCTTCTTCTTTGTTATCTCCACCTGACAATGAAGAAAACAGCCCTCCAATAGTGACAATCTCGTCATCCTTTGTTTTTTTACCTTCTTTCAAATCAGATGCAATCTCTTTTGTCGCAGACCTTTCCAGCGGGTCTCTCGTCTTTGGTTTATTCACAGATTTTTTATTTGAAGGATGAATATCTATCAAGTGATCCATATCCTCTTTGGCCGCCGCAAATATCTGAAACTTAATCTTATTATTATCTTCGATACTCTTAATTATTTTTATTACTTTTGGATCATCAGGTTTTTCTGCAGCTATATCAAAACTATCTTCTGTTCTTTTCTTAAAAACAGCGATCCGGTTTTTCTTCATAAAATCTAGCGGTAAGCGCGAAAGTGCTTCGCCATTTATGCTTTGGTTTCTAAGAAATACAACTGGGTAACCACTTTTGTCTAGCTTGCTCTCCGACGGCTTCCTATACTGTAAGTATGCTTGATTAAAATCTTCATCTCCTGTTACATATAAATCAAAATAAATATTTTTATTTTTGAATAAACGCTCAAGAACAAGCGGTAGATCAGCAGATAATTGCGCAGGTCTAGACACAGCAACTTTCACAGACGACCCTGAAACACTAAAAGAAATGATGCCATATTTTTTAGCTATCTTCGCTGGTATAGTCTCAAGAGCCTCTATATTGATTTTAATATTTTTTAGACTTACAAAGGGAAGCTTCAGAAGAATACTGTAAGCTTTGTTTATCGTTTCACGGCTGGCAATATGATTTTTTAAAAGCACTTTTTCTAAGGATTCATTTGTTTTGTACTGTCTTTTTAACTTCTCGGCATCGCCGGAGGAGACTAATCCTTGAATAACAAAAACATCCAGTATCGATTGGGTTTGCGTTGAGTAGTTACTGATATTTTTTGTAGTGTTTTTATTCGGCATTTTGTTTCAAATATAAATACAGGAATGCAATATTCTAAGCTCGAAGAACTTTTTTGGTTATCGCTCTGTTTCAATACCGGAGAATGGGTTCTCTTTGCCCATCTTCGAAGTTGGCACACCCAAAGGCAAACTACCATTGTTTTCTAAGCTTGATACAAAAGCCTGGACTTGAGTTGTTATTGATGACACATTTACTGTAATGTAAGTCGCGCTAGAAACATCTTGAGGTCGGTTTTTTGCACTATTCCAAACAAAATAAAAAGCAACAATGACCACGGCTAGAAACACAATGCTGGATAATAAATTTAATGTTCCTCTTCTCATAAAGCTTTCCTAATATTTATAGGTTTCTAGTTGAATACTTAAATAAATCAAACCGTCAGCATCGCTTGTAGAATATGACAAGGATTTTATATTCATAAATTTAATACTACTCTCGAGAGACGAAATAAATTCGTTCAGTTTTGAAAAATCGCCAACTACTGAAAAACTAACCTGAACGGCACCGGGAGACTGAGCCACTTCACCTTCATTATAATTGTACCCGTCTTCACCTGTTTCAGCCATTCGATCGGAGATGCCAATAGATGGAATAATTAATTCATGTTTCAGAGATATTGCTTCAAGCTCTGTTATTAGATTGGGCTCATCTGCGCCTTTTGAAACTGAAACGTATATTATCTCCATGACATCTGCCATGGAGGCCAAATCTTCCTTAGTGGTCTCAAGAGAATTATACTTTGCTCTAGCAGCTAGTATCTCTTGTTCAAGAATGTCTAGCTCTCCCTTCGCCTTATAGTAATTTGGCAACACAAGATACCACGAAAGCAGGAAACAAGCTATGGTCAGAAAAACTGGCAATATGGCTGAATTAGAAATATTGACCTTATTCACTATCGCTCCCTTCCAACTCTTTAGCCATGTCGAGAGTTGATGTTATCGAAAAACTAATTTTTTCGCCAGATTTAGGATTTCCACTGCTTGAAAAAGCAACACTCCCAAGAGCAACGCTGTTGACTCTCTTGTTCTCACCCAAGGCTAACATCAACTCGCCTACGCTTTTATACGATGGGGCGACGCCATCTATAGACATCTCTCCAGTCGCAGAAAGAGAAAGACTAGAAATTCGGACATCTTTGGTGAAGTTTTTAAAAATATCTTCCATCAATTTGGTTTTTCTGATCCTGCTTGCCGAAGCGACATTCAAGTTTGACACGGCTGATTTAAAATTAGTCGCTTCCAGCTCTACTTTAACAATGTCTGGACTAGAAAGAAGAGCGGAAATCTGATCTTTTTCCTGCTGTTTATCTTCAATAGCATTAGATGTATTGAATCCCAGAAACCAGAAAAAAACTACAAAAATAAGACCCAAAACAAAGGCTAACCAATACACCACCATGGGCATATTCGAACTCTTGCTCGATAATTTCTCGAAATCGTTTGTTTTTGTTGAAATTGGCTTCTCTTGCAAGTTCCCCTCCAATTACTTTTTTCTGTAATTACATTATTTCAAACTTATCTACAGTGTGTCAACTTATTAATGAGATTTTTCCGGAATAGGCATATTGATGTATCTAAACCCCGGTGGCCAATGATTTTCCAGTTGAGATCTGTATTGGATTATGGATCCTACTGTCCCGAAATCAAAACCTTGAGCTATGAAAGAACCTGTTAGCTGAACCCTAGAAGGTCCAGATGTCGCAAGAATGCCTTCACAAATTATGGCTGCATTGACATCTGCCCCATCCTGAATCTTAACATCTCCCGAGACAATAAAACCCAAAAAATCTTGATTCTGACTTTTTGGCAAAATATCTTCTTTAATAGTCAAGTCGCCACCGACAAATATTGTTCCGATACCTGAATACTTATGATTCAAACGACTAAACGGATTGTCAATTTCTAAATCACCCTCTACTTTCCAAGCCTTCCCGTCGGGATAATTTCGGGAATTTTTAGTATTAAAGTCACCTACGTCTTTGGCTGTTAGATGCCAGTGTTGCCCATCTCTAAGACTGTTATTTGGCGAAGTAATCACCTCCGCTTCACCTGATAAATTATCAGTTAAATTCGCCAAGAAACCAGGATCATGATTGTAGTAAGACTGCACTCCATCTACGATCTCTGACTCTGAAACAACCCAGCTAGCGCATTCGGAATCGCTACAGGAGTTTGGAGTGGAACTTTGTTGTAAATTCCTACCAAAATAATAAAAAATATTTGAATCAATATTGTATGTATCGCCTATTATTACTTTGGGGGGATAAACCAGCGCCGCCGAATCTGATACCGGGGCGTTACCCACATAGCTTCTGCCGTGAATTACAGAAAACATTGTATCGGGGGGGGTTAATGTAAAGCACTCTTTGGAGCTATCAGTGAAACAGCCCGTATCTTTAAGTGCATCTGAATCAAAACCCAAACGTACTTCATCTGCAGTTGAGTAATTTATTATGGCTTCATTTCCCCCGACTCCTCCATAATACTCTAGCGAATAGGAAGGTAAACCAATCGGAGTATGTAGATAGGTTAGGGTGGTTTGACCAACTACAACCTCAGGTAGATCATTAGCATTGTCTCCGCCTGAACTACTTGTCAATGTGCACGTGTAACTAAAAACTGCCTGGCCACTTATTATTGTTCTGTTTTGCCAAAGAATATGATCATTTTCGAAGTCAAGAGTTGATGGATAAGGGCTATTTGGTAAACATGCTGTTCCCTTGTCATCTGTTGACATACCCAATACTTGATCAAGCAAATCGAACTCAGCGCCTTCGGTGCCTGTAACAGTAACTTCAATATATAAATCATCCCCCACTGTAAACTTATGGTCCGGATTAGTAATCTCTTTTTGAATATTAAAAACGGGCCAATCGGGGTAATCTGTATCTGCTGCTTCCGAGCTTTTGTCAGAAAATAAACCAAATATATTTGTTG
>CAYRRY010000002.1:39286-43592 GCA_964426805.1 uncultured Candidatus Saccharibacteria bacterium
CGTTTTGCATCAGTTGATCTTTTATCGTCGTCTCGACACCGGGAACAATTGGCGAAGCAGTAATCTCGACTAACAATTTATCCTTATCCATAACAGAATAGGGATTAAATCTTTCAAGCAGAGTGCCCCCACTCTCAAACCGCAAAAATGGTGTAAGCTCTTTTTTGATGGTGATTTGTGGAACAATGTTTAAACAATAAGCATCTGTTCTGAACCTACTCTCGCCCAGATAAGATCCAACCGGATCATAGATAACATATGAGCCAGGAGATGTGTTATAGGTCGGATCTCCACCACCCAAATCACAGGTTGCATTTTGATCAAGGTCGACCAATCCGGTGTCGGCCTGACCAAAACTGATGTCAAAAACAAAATCAAATTGATAATCATCGTATGAAACATCCTCTCCGTATAAATCCGAGTCATACATGCCGGTTGTAATATTGCACCTGGTTTCCGTTCTTATAATATTTTCACCGATAGCATTTACCGAAGTAATCTCAATTTCACTACAGAGATCACCTAAATTGCCAGTGAAAGCGTGACCGTTAATATTTATCCCCGTCAGAGCAACGTCGCCAAGAGGAATCTCTGGGGGCAACAATTCCACAAACGTAAAAGGCATCCCAGCGGTTTGAGCCACAAGTTCACTCAAAGCAGCGAGCAGAGCCTGAGAAAGACCTTGACCGTTGTTGGATACTGTGTAGAAAACTGCTCCTTCGTAATCTGGGAGTCGAGCAGAGTCAGCTATGGCATTTAAAAATGTGCCGTAAGCGGCTGTATCAATTCCTATACTTATTAAACCATAGCCAGCATCAATTAACTTTTTTAGCGGTGAGTTTGGCGCTGGATTATCTGCAATTGGATTTCTACAATTCGTCGAAAAATTAGCAGGATATCCTCCATCATCGTTTGGATCAGTGATACAAGGAACCATATTTTCTTGACCATCAGTAATGATAATTACGACTTTTCTGGCGTTGCTTCTGCCTCCTGAATTAAGTTTAGACCAAGCTTCGTTCAATCCATCTCCAGCATTTGTCAACCCGGGAGGGGCAGCATACGAATCAATATATGTCTTATACTGGTCTAATGTACTATTTGTATTAGTTAGGTTTTTACTATCTGTTGCGCCAGCTTTAAACCAAACCAAGCCTATTCTAGTGTCGCTTTCGCCACTTTCATTATCAATCTTTATCTGATCGATCAAATATTTCAGTGCCATCTTTAGGGAGTTAAGCCGACCACCTTGCATGGATCCGGAAAGGTCAGAGACAACAACCAAGTCCAAGGGCCCTGCGCCCGCATAAGATTCATCTAAAAGTCCATCCACTGAAACGGTCAGGGTTCCAGTATCTCCCACCTGTATTGAATGTTGGTCGCCACTTCCATTAATTGAAAAATCTTTTGATGGATTGTTTGCATTGTAGGTATCGATTAATTCGGGGCTGATTAACAAATAGCCCTCTCCGTCAACTCCGATTGAATTTGCACCCGTGGAGCCGTCACCTCCGGATTCAATTACAGCCCCACTAAGCGTAGCGGTAGAGCTAGATGAGGCTCCCGATATCTGATAGTCTGCCATAATAATTCTTATCAACCCCCCGGAACCACCAGAGTATCCCGTGCCCGCTCCAGCTGACCCTCCATCAGCTTCTACAAAATATTGACCTGAGCTAAAACTCTCAGTATTATTCAATGTGTTTGCAGTAATATATGCTGAACCCCCAGAACCACCTGCAAAATAGTTTGCACCTCCACCGACACGATAACCCCCGTCACCAT
The DNA here is from genome assembly GCA_964426805.1 of uncultured Candidatus Saccharibacteria bacterium. Taxonomy (GTDB): domain Bacteria; phylum Patescibacteriota; class UBA1384; order XYA2-FULL-43-10; family XYA2-FULL-43-10; genus CAYRRY01. The sequence continues at coordinate 41,072 of CAYRRY010000002.1, forward strand.
CTACTCGTATCGAAGTATTTGTAGAGTTTATAGTAATATTATTTGCACTAATTCTTAGATATCCTCCACCATTTCCACCATGAGAAGAAGTGGTCGCCGAACCGCTAGAACCACCACCAGATCCAGCATGCATAGGACCGTCTATAGTATCGTAAGTTTTTGAATTTACTCCGCCTCCATAAATGTTGGAATCGTATCCCCCTCCATTTTTTGTATGTGCTCCAGCTTGAGCCAAAACGTCAGCCGTATCTCCACCACCAAAAAGAGTGTCAGCAATGTTGGGACCAGCGCCATCGTTTGTTCTAAAGGTAGAAGTCCCCACCTGTGTCCGCATCTCATAACTATACCCGGGGTATCCCTTACCTTCTAGGTCAATGATTCCGCCATTGAAATTCAAATTTCCAGTAGTAATAACTAGATTTAATCCCAAAGATTCATATCTGGAAGTAGAACCTGCTGATATGTTTGGATTTATAGTTTTTGCTGAATAAGCAAAATTCTTATAGGCTTCTTCGTCAACAACCCCTGTAGTCCCCTTAGCAAACGGTGAAGAAGCGTATGTGCCATCGAAGGCTGTATTGTCGTCAAACTTCAAGTCAAAGAAACCATCCTGGTCTTCGCCATAACTATCATCGAAAAAGGAAGAGAGAGTTATCTCGTTATTGGTATATGTTTTATAAGCATTCGTCAGCTCGTCCGAAATCCATCCAAGAGTTGTGTCAGCCAAGGTGGCCACATATTCATCGAGTAGATAATATTGAAACCTTGATTCACCCAAATCTGTAACGTCAACCGTGCCACTACTTGTAGCACCATATATAGTTCCGTTTGTAAATTCTATAGGATCAGACGATACAGCGCCAGCTTGATCGATAATTGCGTCTGTGCCATCCCTCAAATACACCTCCATGTTTTCATCTCTGTTATCCATGAAGTCATCTTTGAATATGATCCTTATTGGATAATATTTATCCGCTCCCGTTGCGTTGGTAATAGAACCAAGCGTGTCGTACCTCGTAGTGTCGAAAGCTGCTGCTCCTGTCTGCCAAACCTTGTCTGAATCCGTCCATTCATCCGTGGCGATGTCATCTAAATCTGTCTCTGTCAGATGATATGAAACTATACAACCATTTCCGATTGGACTTCCCCCATCTCCTGTATCGTAATCAGTTGCACAGGTCACCTTTCTGCTCTCTCCACTTGGCACCTTTACAAACCCCAGAAACTCCATTGCCCACTCCTGATCTGAGTATTGATATCTATTTATATTGCCCGCCCTGTCTGGCTGTGGTTGAGTCACCATACCACCCGTGGCAATCGTTAAGTTTGCAAAAGTCTGGTTGCCTTCCATTAAAACCGTTGCTGTTCCCGTAACAGTAACGTCTTTATTATAAATATTCAGCTGTGTCGCTCCATCCATATAAGCATCGCTCAAATAAGAGACAAAAGGATAAATGTCATCTGGAGTATCAGCAATCTCGCTACCTGTTTTTGCGTAAACATTACCCGAGTTATCAACCGCGTAGTGCCCGCTATTGAATGTGATGCTATTACCAGACACATCGACAGGATCAGCATATGCACGAAAAACCTTCGAAAATAAAAAATATCCCGACACTGCCAAAATTAGCACAGCAAGTGAAGCTATAATTATATTTATGGTCTTTTTCTTTTGTATCTCTCTAAAAAGAGAATCTCCCATTTTCCCCTCACACGAAAAATAACAAGTAAAAACTTCTTCTATATCTTACATTCATTCTCTCTAGAAATCAAAAAATCCCAACAAGGCAATAGCTGAGACTATCCATTAAAAAAAAGATAAATCATTCTAGCAAAAATTCAACTTCTTTTTTTGTTATTTCAGACGCTTTTAGCTGTTCTTCGGATCCTTTAATATTTTTGAGATAGAATTCTGCTACCATAAGTTTTCCATAATCATGGACTTTTTCAATAAACTCAATACCATTCAAGTGGTCAAACTCGTGCAAAATAACTCTGGCTAGAATACCATCACATGTCAATCTGAACTTCTTGCCCTTCCGGCCAAGGGCTTCGACAGTAATTTCTCTCGACCGCTCAACTGGCCCAAACAATTGTCCTTCCAAAAGACTGCCGCAACCCTCGTAAATAATAACTTTTTCGGCAGAATAATTTACTATTGTCGGATTAACATAAACTCTCAATTCATCCACTCGGCTGTCTGACCTGAACTTGGTTTTCCTTGGTTCAGTTATAAATATTTTATAATTTTCACCAATCTGCGGCGCAGACATACCTATTACCAAGTCTTTGCTCCGAACAGTGTCTATCAAATCATTTATAACTTGTTTGGTTTTTTGATCATCAAAACTAATCACTGCTCTATTTTTGCTTTTTAGCCTAGGATCTCCAATTTGAATCAACTCTCTTGCAGCCATAATTTAAATGATTAATAATATATAGTCCATACTCCACAGCTATAATTATAGCAGATATCAAGTTTTATTAACCGCAACCTGTCAAAATCCTGAAAACATCAAAA
>CAYRRY010000003.1:0-42606 GCA_964426805.1 uncultured Candidatus Saccharibacteria bacterium
GCTGTGATTTAGCCGCAGGCAGTGCCGGTAAAAAATTGACGAATACAAAGGCAACCGCACAGCGAGGTGACTTTATAACATTAGCCGGAAACATCACAGGTTTTCAGATAGTCAACAAACGAGGAACCTGGGCGGTTGAGAGCTAATTCGTAAAATTGAAAACTGAATAACGCAAAACGCAAATAGTTATAAGAAACAATAAATTTTTTGGAGATAAATTATGCATGACGTAGCAATAATCGGCGGAGGAATAGCAGGACTAACATCTGCAATATACACAACTAGAAGGGAGCTTAAAACTGCTGTTATCTCGCTCAACCCCGGAGGGCAGATGGCCACAACACCAGACATTGAGAATTGGCCGGGTGAAGAAATGATAAACGGTGCAATGCTTTCAACAAAAGTTCAAAAGCAGGCTCAAAAGTTTGGTGCCGAGATAAAAATGGGTATGGTAAGCAAGGTTGCAAAAATTAACAACGGTTTTGAAATCGAATTTGGAAAAGAGAAAATCCAAGCCAAATCCCTGATTCTGTCATACGGCAAATTGCCCAGAAAACTAAATATTCCAAACGAAAAAGAGCTCGAGGGAAAAGGTATATCTTACTGTATTAACTGTGATGGTCAATTTTTCAAAGGCAAAGATGTCGCTATAATTGGCGGCGGAAATTCCGCTTTGGAAGCTGCAATCACTATGTCAACCATCGGAGACAAGATATACTTAATACACAGAAAAGATGAATTCCGTGGTGAGAAAATACTAATTGAAAAAGTTAAGAGTCTCAAAAACATAGAATTGATTCTGAATGACGAGATAACAAAAATTGAAGGTAGCGAAAAACTTGAAAAAGTGATCACAAAAAATGGGAAAGAACTTCTGGTCTCTGGACTTTTTGTAGAGATCGGCTACGTGGCAGATTCCAGCATTGTATCAGACTTGGTTGATGTCGACGACAGCAATCTAATTAAAGTAAACGTCAACCAGGAAACTTCCCAAAAAGGCGTCTTTGCTGCTGGTGACATTACTGATCAACCCTTTCAGCAATTAGTTATTGCGTCTGGTCAAGGAGCTACAGCAGCACTTTCAGCTTTCAAATATTTACAATCCATTTAGTTTTGTGAACAATTGGTTTAATGATAAAATAGAATTAACAGCAAAATAGTTGACGCATTTTTCATATATTAAATATCTTGGAGGGATAGATGGATTTGGAAATAAAAAGCACAGAAGAGGGAAGGAAACCAAAAAGAAACCTTGAAAAGCGCATAGCAGATCTCAAAAGAAGATTTACTGAATTTTTCAAAAACCCCAAAAAACGCTTACTCTTTATTATAATCTCGGGAGTAGTCCTGATAGCTCTTTTTGCTATAGGTTTTTATTTTCTAACTCACGAGGATTACCAGATATTTCCCGACAAGGATCCTTTGATAGACGAAGAGGAGGATGCCGAGGTTCTATACGAAGCAATTTTGGACGGAGTGATGACAGACGCTGATTCGGCCAGCAAGCATCCTTTGGCTATAATGGTTGAAAACCATACTCAGGCAAGACCTCAGTCAGGATTGATAAAGGCAAGCGTTGTCTACGAGGCTATCGCAGAAGGAGGAATCACAAGATTTATGGGGGTTTTTGGAACAAATGAAGCTGAAATTGTGGGACCAGTTCGTTCAGCTAGACCATATTATGTTGATTGGGCTGAGGGATACGACGCCTACTATGCCCACGTTGGCGGCAATGCTACCGCACTCGATCAAATCAGGGCTGATGCCGTTCTTGATCTTAATCAATTTTCATACACCGCTCCTTATTGGAGAGATCGAAGTTTGAACGTTTCGTCCGAACACACTATGTTTACCTCCACTTCAAAGCTACGAATTCAAGCAAACGAAAACGGATATTCAACTGCAAATAATTTCAATAAATACAAATTCAAAGATGATCCAGAGAAGGGAACTAACGAAGCCCTGTCCTTGCCACAAACGCAGAAAATTTCAGTTGACATCTCTTCTTATAACTACAACGTCTATTTCGAATATGATAAAGAAAACAATTGCTACAAACGTTTCATGGCTAATAAGTCTCACAATGATAGAACATCCGGTGACCAGATTACGCCTAAAAACATTGCCATTATGACAGTAAACAGAGCTCCGCACACAACTAGAATAAATGAGAATGGTTGGTTGATGGATACAGTTGGCACAGGTGACGCTACAATATTTGTAGATGGCAAAGAGATATCAGGTAGCTGGAAAAAAAGTTCCAAGTCCGACCGAGAGATATTTTACGATCAAGACGGAAAAGAGATTATCTTCAACCGAGGACAACTTTGGATTACAGTGATTCCTCCAGGCTCCTCTTTTTTAGTCGAAACCACACCAGCAGCCGACATTGAAACCGACACCTTTGGAAATGAATGATATTTATTAATTTATTGGAATAATTTAACTCCCAAGGGAGGAAATATGGCGAAAATAAAAGAGGTTAAAGCTTATGAAGTTTTGGACTCCAGAGCTAATCCAACCGTAGCTACAAGAGTAGTTTTGGATGATGGTTCAACCGATACTGGATATGTGGCCTCTGGAGCCTCTACGGGCAAATATGAGGCTTTGGAGCTTCGAGATGGTGACAATAAACGCTATGGAGGAAAAGGCGTTACAAAGGCTATCCAAAACGTAAATGAGACTATTTCTCAGGCCGTAATAGGCTTGGATGCTAACGATCAACAAGCATTAGACGAGAAAATGATCCAGCTTGACGGAACTGAGAATAAATCTAAGCTAGGTGCAAATGCTATTCTTTCTGTCTCTCTGGGAGCTGCTAAAGCATCTGCTTGGAGCAACAAGCTAGAACTCTACGACTATTTGGCTCAACTCATGGGCGAGAAAACTGATAAATTCAAAATTCCAATCCCATTTCTAAATATATTAAACGGTGGAAAACACGCTGTGGGTTCTACAGACTTTCAGGAGTTTATGATAGTGCCGGTTAAATTTGAATCATTTAGTAAAGCAATCCAAGCTGGTGCAGAGATATATCACAGCTTAGGAGAAATACTGAAAGAAAGAAGCTATCAACCCTTGGTTGGTGACGAGGGAGGCTTTGCTCCGGCTCTTTTTTCAAATGAACAAGCCATGGAACTTCTGATGATGGCTATTAAGGAGGCTGGATACCATGCGGGAGAAGAGGTTTTTATCGCCCTAGACCCGGCTGCCTCTGCTTTCTATTCTGAAGATATTTATCAACTTCACAGAGAAAATCGGTCATTGACAACAGATGAAATGGTCGCATTTTATGAAACCTGGGTAGAAAAATTCCCGATAATTTCGATTGAAGACGGCTTAGCCGAGGAAGACTGGACTGGCTGGGGAGAGTTAACCAAGAGACTGGCAGGACGCGTTCAAACTATCGGTGATGATCTGTACGCAACCGACAAAAAGCTACTTCAAAAGGGGATCGATCACAAATCAAGTACTGGGATTCTGATCAAACCAAATCAAATTGGAACTTTGACCGAAACAGTAGAAACGATACGTATAGCCAAAAAAGCAGGGATGAAATCGATTATCTCTCACCGATCAGGAGAAACCTCAGATTCTTTCATAGCTGACCTTGCTGTGGCCTGTGGTTGTGGAGTTTTGAAATCTGGAGCGCCAGCTAGATCTGATCGAAGCGCTAAATACAATCGATTGTTAGAGATAGAGAGTAGATTTAGCGACAAATGTGAATTCGCTAAGTGGGAGGGAATAGAAAAAAACGAACAGGACAAAGTCCCACATATAGACATGTAGATTATTTAGATTGTTCTATACGAAAAGAGCCACATCGCATGACATGGCTCTTTTCTTTATGTATCTGACTTAATATCGTTAGAATCCAAGCGAAGTAGCAACTTCCATCACCTTGTAGTAATAACTAGTTGATCTGTTGTAGCCCCACAATGCACTTTTTACATCCGGGTAACCACAGGCAGACAAATATCTAGCTGCAGAAAAAACTGCGTCTTCTACGTTTGTGATATCAGCCGTACCGTCACCATTTCCATCTACTCCGTAAGATCTCCAGGTGGATGGCAGAAACTGCATAGGGCCTACTGCGCCAGCGTATGAGCTTTTTGAAGTAGAGCCTGAACACCCAGTCTCGACATAGTGAACAGCCTTCAAAATTCTCCAGTCTACACCATATACAGCCTCTGCTCTCTGATATATCTCATCAAAGTTGGAAGGATCATTGTATATTTTTGTAGATCTAGTAGAAACTGTATCAGCAGACTCTGCTGATATTTTCAGCTGAGAAAGCTCAAGAGACTTGGCAATTGCCTCGGCTTCGGCCTGTTCTCTAGCTTCTCGCTCTATTTTGGACTCACCAGGTATAATTTCAACCTTAGAATTTTCAAGAACTAAAAGCTCATGAGAGTCGGTATTTAGTTTTATTTTAGTCTCATTACTTTCCTCAGTAGCATTTGTTATGCTTAGAGGCAACATTGTCGCTATAGCTAGCGATATGGCCAATCTCTTAGCAATATCACTTTTTCCCTTCAATCTCTCTAAAAGAGCGATTTTTAGGTTTTTCACATTACTATCTGGAACTTGGACCAAGGCGTATTCAGGTATGTTTGGTCTTACCCCAGATACTCTTATTAATTAAAAAAACTCCCGAAAGGGAGAATACTTCTCTAATATAGCATATATTTTAGGGTTTGTCAAGGGCTTTATTTTTTAAGCTCGCAGAGCATAAACCCAACGTGGTTTTGCGGTCAATACCCCCTATGATACAGTAGATGCGCGCCCAGAGTCGGGCGCGCATCCAGTTTCCAGTCGTCACCGCGAGCTAATGTCCAAACAGGACCAGCTCACCCTTTGCGATCTCGATCGCAAAGGGCTTTACTTCCCCCGAGTTTCTGTCTACTCGATGGAAGTAGGCGAACCCCAGACCTCTAATCAGGGGCCCCTTGTACTCCTCTCGGGTTGGGTAACGCACAGTGTACGTTCCTCCCGACTCCTTTTCTACAAGGTCAGATAGATGAAGGACGAAGTGGGTTTTGGGCTCAAGACCCAAAAACGCCAACTCCATCGCGTCTTCGATCATTTCCGATGGCAAGCCATAGCCATTCGCCATGGCATAGTCCACATCTGCCCAGCCAACGATGCCCTTGGCGATACGACTATAGACTTCACCGAACTTCGTGTAGTCTTCTGCGGGTGAAACCATTTTCGTCGTCACGAAGACCGCTTGGTCCACCCAGCACAAGTGTGGACTCTCCAAACAGTACAACATGACGATTGCCGTTCCTTCTCTCGCAGGGTAGAGAGTGAACCCCCCGGTTTCCTTGCGTACACCACCAGTAGAGCTCAAGCACAGTTCCCAGTTGCCAGGGACTGATACTTGGTTGCCGTCGAGGTCAAGCCAGACAGGCTCGACACTTGCGAAGAGAGACTTGCCTTCTTCAACGTCGAAAGTGTATATATCTTTGTCGAAGATGCGCGGCTGTGCGGCGTACTCCAAAGCGTCTGGGTAGACCGGCACAGCTCTTCGTTCCTGCGCCTGAGCGCAGATGGCAAACGAGAAGATAACGACAACCACAGCTGTAATTCTGTACATAATTGGCCTCCTGGCCGTGGGGTCATGCCCCAGTTGATTGTGAAAATCCAAGTCGTATACGACGACTCAAGGAGAGAGCTTTTTGTCCCTCGCTTCAATCGTTGAAACAGTACATACTAGCACATACTTTATCATTTGTCAATGCCTGGCTTTGCTCTCACACAAAACAAAACACCCTCCCGTGAAACACAGGGGAGGGCTAGGTCAGTTCAATTCCACGATGACCCGATGAGGCCAAAGCGAGTCAATGGTCAGAAGGGAGAAAGTCCAATCGCGTCCGAAAGTCGACAAGCAACCACCGTCCCTATTGCCAATACTGTAGGTATCACCATCATCGCCAACATACGATCTTGCATGCCGCAATAATGACGGGTGGGTTTGCTTATCAACGCGTCCTCAGTCCTCTCCCTCAGAACGTAAGCCAGAACGATCAGTAACGTCAGCGAGATTGTCCAGAAAGCACACCCCGCAACGTTCGGGTCGACAGCATGCCCATGTCTGGCCATGAGTTGCCAAACAACGATAACCAACAACCCCACAGCCCCGAGCAGCGCCACTAGGGACAAACAAGTTTCCTTCTCCACAGGAAGCCCACCATCCTTTCGCTCAAGTTGTCCGCAACGATTGCGGAACTGTTCACGATATCACACAATTAAGTATATGTCACTATTATTAGCATGTCTAGATATTTGATTAATTTAGCGATGTGCGGTCTGCTATAATAAATTCATGAGAGATAATGAGTGGTTAGAAAACAGGCTAGAGTACCTCCAGCGAAAGTATTTCGCTGATATTGATATTCCAAATACTCTCACCGTTAAGTTCGGTAGACGCGCTAAAACCAGGCTTGGAAGCATCAAAAAAGTATTTCCTAAATCACTTCTGGAACGAATGACGGGCAAGTTTGAGACTGAGATACTAATAACTGGCTTTTTTAGAGACGAACTTGTGCCTGAATATGTGATCGATGCAACTGTTGCTCACGAACTATGCCACTACGCTCACGGCTTCTCTTCTCCTTTGCCTCAGATCGCAAATCACCCGCACAGAGGCGGAATCGTCCACAAAGAGCTTCGAGAGCGGGGAATGGGGGAGATGGAAAAGAGACAGAAAAAGTGGATAAAGGACAAGTGGCAAAAATATATTAAATCTAAATAAAACCTTAACTGCACATAGGCGCAACTCAATGCTTGAAATAAGTTCACGTTTGGGGTATTATGCAGACAAGTAAATAACTTATCGACAAGGCTGTCATCTGACATTTTTGTTTGATATTACCCCGAAGGGTGGTGATAGTTTTGATAGAAGTAAAGAAAAAGGGCAATGAAAGACTAGATGTAATGATCCGACGCTTTAACCGAGAGGTACAACAAAGTGGAGTTTTGACTATTGCCAAAGAAAAACGATTTTTCGAAAAACCTGCAAACAGACGAAAAGTTAGAGAATCAGCTCTTCGAAGAAATAAGATTCAAGCTATAAAACGAGGATATTAGTTTAGGCGTTAGGAGCTATAAATTAGGTTCTTAGGTTGAAGCATAATATTGTGAGGTACTATGACATTAGTTGATGATATCAATAAAGACTTTCTAGAGGCCTACAAGGCAAAAGACGAGACAAAATCGTCTGTTTTGAGGATACTTAAAGGAAATTTACAATCCGCAGAGAAGGAAAAAGGGTCAGCTCTCACAGACGAAGAGACGGCCAAGATCGTCCAGAAAGAAGCGAAACAGCGGAATGAATCGATATCAGAGTTCAAAAAAGGCGAACGTGATGATTTGGCAGAGAAAGAAGCAGCTGAATTAAAAATTTTGGAAATATATCTCCCCGAACAGATGAGTGAAGATGAGATAAAAAAAACAGTAGAAGAAACTATCGCCGAAGAGGGGGCAAAAAGCAAAGCCGATATGGGCAAAGTTATGGGCGCGGTTATGCCGAAAGTTGCCGGCAAGGCAGATGGTGGCCAAGTTTCTAAAACGGTTAATGAGCTTTTAGCTTAAATGAAAACAAAAAAATACGAAAAAAATTACTTCTTGGTTTCAATTTCCGTTCTAACTGTAGTTAGCTTTCTCTTCTTTCTCATAACTTTCTCGATCGCCCGAGCCTCTGACATCTCTCCTTCTTGGGCGATTTTGTTATTAATACTCCTTTCTCTAGGATTGGCTTTTTTAATCTCCTTTGGATACATCTGGTTTAGCCAAACTCTCTCAGACGCCATGATGATTTTCCGCCGACGTTTACACTGGAACAGCCTGACCAATCCACTGCTTTTGAGACTTTCAGAAGAAGCTCCGGGGACCTATCATCATTCGATTATGGTTTCAAACATTGCCCAAAAAGCATGCCGAGCCATAGGTGTTGATTCGCTGCTAGTTCGAACCGCAGCTTATTATCACGACATAGGAAAACTTGAAGAGCCTCTGTCCTACGTAGAGAACCAGGCAGATGTAGAAATACCGAGTGATGAAAATGCAGCAACCATACGAAAAAACGCTAAAATAATAATCTCACACGTCAAAAAAGGCATAAAAATTGCTAATGAAAATAATATGCCAGAAGATATGATCGACCTCATCTCTGAACATCACGGAACAACTAGAACTCTATTTTTCTACGAAAGAGCCAGAGACAGGGGACTTAAAATCAAAAAAACTGATTTTCGCTACCCGGGACCCATACCCCAAACTAAGGAATCAGTAATTCTGATGTTGGCTGACTGTGTAGAGGCAACTGCTCGCGCCTATGAATCACTCTCTAAAACGGATATCGACAATATCGTTTCTAGCTCCATAGAGGAGCGCCTCTCTGACAATCAGTTTAAAAATGCTAACCTTTCTGAATCTGAACTTGCCAAAATACGTGCTTCACTTATCGAGTCCTTAAACTCAATTTATCACCAAAGAATCAGATACATAAAAGAAGAAAATGAATCAAATTCAGATTCCAAATAAATTCAAAAACATTACCGATCAAGAAATAGATAAAGTCGCACAATCTGCACTATTAGCACTTGATATCCAAAAAAGCATTGTCGAGATTGAATCGATCGATAAAGAGGAGATAGCAAAGCTAAATTTTGAATACAGAAGAAAAAACGAGCCTACAGACGTTCTCTCTTTCCCACTGAAACAAACTCCTGGGAAAAATAACCTGTTAGGCAATATATTTATCTGCGAAGAAGTGGCCGAGAAGAGAAACGAGAAGCTGCAGGAGCTAGTCAAACATGGAATCTTGCATCTAATCGGGGCTGATCATGAGAAAGATCAAGCATCTTGGGATGAGATGGCTGAAAAAATTAATCACAAAATGGGATAATATGTTGAATCTAAAAAAATTAGCCAAAAGCTTTCACTATGCTTTCCGCGGAGTTATCACACTTTTAAAAAATGAACAAAACGCACGTATTCACGCGAGTGCAACCATAATTGTGGGAATACTGGCTTTTCTTCTAGAAGTAACTAGGGTCGAAGCAGCTGTTTTATTTATGGCGGTTATTATGGTTTTTGCGCTAGAGATAATGAACACGGCTGTCGAAAAGGTCTGTGACCTGATATGCGTCAAAGATAATCCGGAAATTGCCTACATAAAAGATGGTACTGCTGGCGCGGTTTTAATCGCAGCTGTCATTGCAATTGTGGTAGCGATACTAATCTTCCTGCCTCATATCCGTGCTTTGTTCGGGTAGGAGTTGCAAATCTTTCGCTTTTTACTGTAAAATATATAAAGAGACAAATCGAATAATTTCTAAGGTTTGGAGGGATAAAAGTGGCTCGAGATAATATTGTTGTTGGGCTTGATATTTCAAGTACAAAAGTAATCACTTCGGTAGGTAAATACGAAGAAGGTGTTTTAGATATAATTGGACTTGGAAAATCCGCCAACCAAGGAATGAGAAAAGGAATGATTGTTGATATAGAGGAAACTGTTTCGGCCATTTCCGCTTCGCTTGAAGAAGCGGAGAGGATGGCGGGGATACCACTGCGCGGTACAACTATCGGCATAGATGGCGCCCATATAGAATCGGAAGACAGCAAGGGTGTAATTGCAGTATCGAGAGCAGATGGAGAGATTGCCGAAGACGATGTAACACGGGTCGTCGAGGCAGCCAGAGCCATACCAAACAAACCTAACAGAGAAGTTCTACACGTAATTCCAAAAACATTTATCATAGACGGTCAAGACGGAATCAAGGATCCAATCGGCATGAGCGGTATACGGCTTGAGGTCGACGCGCATATCATTTCCACCTCCACTACCGCTATGAAAAACCTGCAAAGATCTGTTGAACAATCTGGATTGAACATAAACGACGTGGTATTTACTCCACTAGCAACTTCCAAGGCTTTGCTCTCAAAGAGACAGATGGAGATAGGGGTAATCCTGATAGATATCGGTTCCGCTGTTACTACATTCTCAGTTTATGAAGAGGGGGATCTGATAAGTTGCGGGATAGTTCCGATTGGCTCATCTCACATAACCAACGACCTAGCGATAGGGCTTCGAACAAATCTAGATGTAGCCGAAATATTGAAGCTTAAACACGGATTCGCACTTCCAGAAAGAGTTTCAGAAAAGGAAGAAGTACGACTTTCAACCATAGATAAGAATGAAGATGGAGCTGCCTCAACAAAGTATATATCAGAAATTATCGAGGCCAGGCTTAACGAAATACTACTCATAATCCAGGAAAAGTTGCAGCTCGCGGGCAAAGATGGCACACTACCAGCAGGGGTAATATTGTCTGGTGGAGGTTCAAAGCTAGAAGGTATTATAGAATTAACCAAAGAGACGCTACGTTTGCCAGCACAGATTGGCACCCCGATATTCGAGATTTCCGGTCTTGTTGACAAGCTAGATGATCCAGTATATTCTACAAGCATAGGATTGATGCTCTGGGATAGGGAAACCGCTGGGTCCACATCTGCAATATCAAGCCAGTCTTTAAATGGCATATTAGATAAGGCAAAAGGATTGTTTAAACAGTTCTTGCCGTAATTAGTCGGAGGGTAGGAGAGAAAGCACATGGCAATCAAAGACTCAGAACTCGAAAGCTTTGCAAAAATTAAGGTAGTTGGCGTTGGCGGTTCCGGTGGATCCGCTCTTACGCGTATGATAAACTCCAAACTTCGCGGAGTTGAGTTTATTGCTATTAACACAGATGCTCAGGCTCTAGCCTACAACGAATCTCCTATAAAAATTCAAATAGGGAAAGAAACTACTCGCGGACTTGGTGCCGGCGCAGACCCAGAAGTCGGACGAAAAGCGATAGAGGAGAACAAAGAAGAAGTGTTTGAAGCCCTGCAAGAATCAGATATGGTGTTTGTTACATGTGGAATGGGTGGTGGAACAGGAACAGGAGCCGCTCCCTTTGTGGCAGATATTTCAAAAGAGCTCGGCGCCCTGACAGTTGGTGTTGTTACCAAGCCTTTCTCTTTCGAAGGTCACAGAAGAAAGAAAATCGCCGAAGCCGGAATCACAGAGATGAAGGACAAGGTGGATACGCTGATTACTATTCCAAACGACAGATTGCTTCAAGTCATAGATAAAAAAACTTCACTCTTCGACGCTTTCGGTGTTGTTGACGATGTCTTACGACAAGGTGTTCAGGGCATAGCCGATCTTATCACCTTGCACGGTATTATAAATGTTGACTTTGCTGATGTTAAAGCAATTATGTCCGATGCAGGTTCCGCACTTATGGGCATAGGTCACGGCTCAGGCGACAACAGAGCGATAGAAGCAGCAAGGGCAGCCATAGATTCGCCACTTTTGGAGCTATCTATCGACGGTGCAAAAGGAATTTTGTTCAACATCACTGGCGGTCCAGACTTGGGCATGTACGAGATCGATGAAGCGGCCAAAGCCATTACAGAAGCTGCTGATGCTGATGCAAATATTATCTTCGGCGCAATTATAGATGAAGCGATGCAAGGAGAAGTAAAGATTACCGTTATCGCTACAGGATTTGAATCCGAACATCAAAAAACAATTAAACCACAAATATCAAAATCATCAAATCCAGAATCCATACCTCAGTCACAGATGATCCGAAGTACAAATGGACAAACAGTAACACCCGACCCGGAGCCACAGCCAGAAGAGGACGATGACGAGATCGAGGTTCCAGCTTTTATTAGAAGAAAGCTTAAGTAACTAAATCTAGGAGGGCATTATGTGTGGAGATGACAAACCAACAACAGAAGGCGGAGAGGCCACTGAGGCTCCTGCAGCAGACGCAGCAGCAGAAACAGTAGCACCTGCAACAGAAGGTGAAGACGACGCGGCAGAAGAAACACCAGCAGCGGACGACGCGGCAGAGGGTGAAGAAGAAGTAACTGATTAACAATATCGTTTAACGATAAACAAAAAAACTTGAATTTCGGTTCAGGTTTTTTTGTTTATATACAATGCTTGACACCCCAAGATGTAGTGTAATATAATGTCATCACACACTAGATATCGTGTTATTCCAAATTCCTAATTCTTATCCATATGTTATGCCCAGCCTGTAAAAAAAACGATTCTAAAGTTCTTGACTCACGAGATGAGAAAATTTTGGTTAGACGTCGCAGAGAATGTTTAGGTTGTAAGCACCGATTTACTACTTTTGAAAGAATAGAAACACCAAAACTTCGAGTCTTGAAGCGAAGTGGTCGCAAGGTTGATTATGAGAGATCCAAGCTGGAAAAGGGAATACGACTAGCTTTGGAAAAACGACCATTTTCCGAATCCGATATTCAGGATATCGTCTCATATCTTGAGCACAATATTCTAAAACTAGCCAAAGACAAAGTTATCACCTCGAAGCAAATAGGGGATATGGTAACCAAAAAGTTGCGTCATGTGGACGAAGTAGCCTATATTAGATTTGTATCAGTTTATAAGAAATTCGGCAGTGCCAAGAAATTCAGCCGTGAAATTGAAAAGTTAAATAAATAATATTTGAGGAGGAATAATGAGTGAGAAAGAAAAAAAGGGAGCAAATAGCATTGACGCAAAGCAGTTTGAAGAATTAATTAAAGGTGATAAGCCGGTGTTTGTAGACTTCTCCGCCACCTGGTGCGGACCGTGCCAAATGATGCTTCCGATTATTGACGAATGGGCAGCTGAAAGCGATGAAAAAGACTTTGTAGTAGCTAAGCTCGATATCGACCAGGCTCCAGAAGTAGCAGCAAAATACAACGTGATGGGAGTACCTACATTTATCATATTCAAGGACGGCAAAGAGGCCGAAAGAATGCAGGGAGTAATGCCAAAAGAGAGCCTAGCTGAGGCTATGGAAAAAGTGGCAAAATAACCTCCACACTTGACTTTTGTTACTTTATGTGATACAATACTATTGTTGCCAAAATTTAAGCCATACCATATGCGCTTAGATCTAGGCAAAGATCTTTAAAGACAGCGACGCCCCGGATTTATTCGGGGCTGTTGCTTTTAGAAGGGATACTAATCTCTCTTAAAAGCAGCAATTGTTGCTGCACATCACAGCCCGATCCCACATGGAGGGATCAAGATGAAGCAAATGACGATATATGACAGAGTCATTTTTTCAATCATGCTGGCGCTGATAGTGCTGATCTGGGGAGGACACCGATACGACTTTCTTGGCATTCAGAATCCGTCGAGGATGATCGGCGTCATGCTGACTGCTCTTGCCCTGGTTGTCCTGACGGCCACCGCCAGCAAGGTCGAAAGGCGAAAGACAATGGCTAACCGGAGACGATTCTGGTTGAGCCTGATCATCATAGCGCTGATGTGGTGCTTCCACTACATCGTGTTCAGCGCCCCCCGACTCATCCACCCCCTTACGGGGGAGGCGTTAATTCCCGGCCTACCAATTATACCGGCAATTAACGGGGGAGCCCTACTTCTCGCGGGTCTAGTCTGGTTGTGTGTGCGAGTTTCGCGCATGTCAACCAATGACCGATGGCTCGTTAGCCCCTTCAGAGCACTCCGAGAATCAATACACCTCGGAGACTGGAAGGACGACGGGGCAAACGAACAAGATGATTGATCTTCACAGGCCGGCAACGACCCTCCCAGGGACGTTGCCGGTATTTTTTTGTCTTTGAATTCCACCCTAACGCTTAAAAATCTAACAGCTAATAGCTGTATTCTGCTATAATACACTCATGCAGTCACAAATAAGCTTCGAAAATACACATACTGAGAGCATACTAAAAAGCCTCAACTCTGAGCAAAAAAAAGCAGTAACCCACAAATCTGGGCCTCTTTTAATTATCGCTGGAGCTGGCACCGGAAAAACAACCGTTATAACTAGAAGAATTGCGCATCTTATAGACAAGAAATTAGCCAAATCGTCTGAAATACTTGCCCTTACCTTTACTGAAAAAGCAGCAGCCGAGATGGAAGAGCGTGTCGACCAGCTAAGCCCATACGGCTATACAGACATGTGGATATCTACATTTCACGCTTTTGGCGATAGACTCCTGCGAGATTTTTCAATTGACCTCGGCCTTCCAGCAAACTTTAAAGTTCTAACTTCAACCGAGCAGGCGATTTTTATGCGTGAAAACATCTACGCTTTCGACCTAGTCCAGCTTCGCCCCATAGCCAGCCCCTTAACCCATATTCAAGCCATGTTGAATCATTTTTCAAGACTAAAAGATGAACTCATCGGACCCGAAGAATATCTCGCTTGGGCGGAAAAGAACCTAGAAATTGTTAAATCAAAAAAATCAGAAGAAGATATCCTTGAGGCAGAAAAATACCTAGAGCTTGCAAACGCATATCAACGATATCAGGATCTAATGATTCAAGCCGGGAACCTTGACTTCGGAGATCAGATATTTCTAACTCATAAACTTCTTAAAAATAACAAGAAGGTTTTAGCTGACAGCCAAAAGAAATTTAAATTTATCTTAGTCGACGAGTATCAGGACACAAACTTCGCTCAAAATGAGATTGTGAAGCTTCTGGCCTCAAAAGATAAGAACATAACCGTGGTGGGGGACGATGATCAATCAATTTATCGCTTTCGGGGAGCATCTATCTCAAACATACTAGATTTCACTAAATCATTTAAAAAATGCACTCAAATCGTTTTAAACAGGAATTATCGCTCAACCAAACAGATTCTAGACGCTTCATACAAACTCATACAACACAATAACCCTGACAGACTAGAAATCAAGAATAAGATCAACAAAAAACTATCGTCCACCCTTTCGGGCGATGAACCCGCTCTCATCTACTCCAACACTCTCTCAAGTGAAGCCGACTCTGTTGTGGAGAAGATAGTCGAACTTAAACAAAAAGAGGGTCTAAAATTCAACGATTTTGCTCTTCTGGCTCGTGCCAACAATCACACAGAACCATTTATTCAAGCGCTCAATGCTAAAGGGATTCCTCACATATTCTCAGGAGCATCCGGGCTCTTTTCTCAGCCAGAGATAAAGATGATTATTTCATTTCTAAAATGCTTAGTTTACAACGACGATAATCTGTCATTTTACAATCTAGCTACTTCAAAGCTATACAATGTCTCGCATGAATTAATGACGAAATACTATACGATTGCCAAGAGAAAAAACCGTCCAATAGCTGATATATTTGAAAACCCAGGGGAGCTGAAAATCTCCGATGAGATAGACCCCGTTCTTTCTGACTTGAACAAATACCGTGAGAAGAAAAACGAGCCTGTCGGGGAAACTTTATACGATTTTCTGGTTGAGAAGAAGTATCTCAAAACCTTAACAAAAAATCTCTCGACCGAAAATGAGATCGAAATTTACAACATAGCTAAGCTTTTCGATAGAATAGCAGAGTTCAACCGTTCGTCAGAAGAGAGAGGAGTCTTGAAGTTCTTGGAGAATATCGAACTGATACTCGAGGCTGGAGACGACACTGCTTCAGCAGAGATTGATCCTTCGATCGAGGCTGTAAATATATTGACTGCCCATTCCTCGAAAGGGTTAGAGTGGCCTGTTGTGTTTGTAATTAACTGCGTAGCAGATAGGTTTCCTTCCAGAAGAAAAAGTGAGCAACTGCCGATTCCTGCTGAGATTGTAAAAGAGAAAATTCCAGAAGGAGACTTTCATCTCCAAGAAGAGAGAAGGCTTTTCTACGTGGCCTCGACTAGAGCTAAAAATCATTTATTTTTAACTTCTGCCAAGGACTACGGTGGCAAAAGAGCAAAAAAACTTTCACCCTTTGTGTTAGAGCTGCTCGACGAAGCTTCGGTTGACAGCGTAGTCCAAAAGAGTGATCCTATGCAAAAAATTATTCAGCACAAGAAGGTTGCTACTAAACCTCGCCCGATCCCAGCGAAGTTCCAAACTGATATAATATCTCTCTCAAGGGCTCAAATAGATGATTACTACACCTGTCCACAAAAGTTCTACTACGCACACATCGTCAAAATACCTCTGCTTGAAAATCACTATCTAATGTACGGAACGGCAGTTCATGCAGCCCTCGATCACTACTTTCAGAGAAAATTAGCAGGACAGAAACCAGACTACAAACAGCTAATATCTGACTTCAAAAGTTCTTTTAGAAATGTGGGTTTCATAACTCGTGAACATGAGGATACAAGATACAAAACAGGCCTAGAGACTCTATCTAGATTTTATAATCTGGATCAGAAGGAACCGGTAATGCCAGCTGCGGTGGAGGAGAGATTTGAGTTCTCTGAAAACAAAATTAAGGTAAACGGGCGATATGATCTGATTGTTGGAAAAGATAAAGAGGCCAACATCATCGACTTTAAAACCTCGAAAGTAAAAGACCAGAAAGACGCTGACCGCAGGGTAAAGGATTCAACCCAGATGAAGATCTACGCTCTTGCTTGGTATGAGAAATTCGGCTTTATCCCCAAAAGCACGCTCTACTTCATAGAACACAATCTTCAAGGAGAGGTAGTTTATAAGCCAAAACAACTTGAAAAAACAAAAGAGATGATACTTGAGGCGGGAGAGGGGATAAAGAAAGGCAAACTCAAAGCCACGCCAGCACAGCGCCAGTGCTCGCTCTGCCCATACTCGGATATCTGCCCAGATTCAAAAGCGTAGTGTTCGCTTTATGTTCGGTATTTGTTGTGATATAATTATCAAGTAAAAACATTAATCACATTACATGACCACAGAGTTAATCTTGATAGCCATTGCAGTCTTTCTGGCAGCCACAGTTGGTACAATTGTTGCCAATATTTTAGTTCGCAAAAAACAAGCCAAACAACTCGAAAACTTAAATCTAGAAGAAAAAATGGCTCGTCTCTCCCATGAGGCACTCAAAAGCAACAACGAACAATTTCTAACCCTTGCTAAAGAAGTTTTGGGCGCAGAGAAAGGAAATATAAAAACTGACCTTGAAGGTAAAAAGTCCCAAATATCTTCATTGATTGCGGAGATAAGAACTGACATCAAAAAAAACGAAGAGAGACTAAAATCCTCAGACGACGATCGGGTACGTTCCTTTTCCGCTCTAAAGCAGGAGATGGAGGAGTACAAAAAGATAAGCGGGGACTTGAAGTTATCCACAGATAAACTGAAAGCGCTGCTTTCGAACAATCAGATGCGCGGAGCCTTTGGTGAACAGATAGCAGAAAATCTACTAAAAATGGCTGGATTCGTAGTTGGTCAAGATTATTCTGCCAACAAAGCGCAGGACACCGAAAGCACGCGGCCAGACTTTACAATATTTTTACCTGATAGAACAAAGATAAATATTGATGTAAAGTTTCCATACTCATCGCTCATCAAATCCATAGAGTCCGAAAATGAGGAAGAGAAAAAACGACACTTTAGACAATTCAAGCAAGATGTGAAAAATAAGATTAAACAAGTTTCAACCAGGGACTACATAAATCCAGCCGAGAAAACAGTTGATTTTGTCATTCTCTTTATACCAAATGAGATGATTTTTTCATACATTTACGACAAGATGAACGACGTCTGGGAGGAAGCAATGCAGAAAAAAGTTATTTTTACAGGACCTTTCTCTTTTACTGCAATCTTACGCATGGTCAAGCAGGCATACTCTAACTTTCGATACCAAGAGAACCTTCATCAAATAATCGGTCATATCCAAAAGTTCGACACAGAGTATCAGAAATATTCGGAATCAGTTGATAGGCTTGGAGAGAGAATCAAGTCTGCCGACAAGCAGTTCGAGGTAGTTTCGACTACCCGAGACCGGCAGCTTACAAAAGTAGTCGACAAGATTAAGGACACGGACCTCGCTGAAATAACCCCAGAAGCAGACGATATACCTAAAATAATATAGAGCATGTCAAAAGAATTCATAGTTACAAGTAACGACGAAGGAAAAAGAATTGACCAATTTTTGGCCAATAATTTTTCTGATCTATCCAGAAATAAACTTTCCAAAATGGTCAAGACAGGAGAAATCACGTGCAATAGAGGCATGGTTAAGCCGAGTCATAACCTAAAAGAGGAGGATGTAATCTCTGTAGGTGAAATCAAGAAAGATCAAGCTAATTCTGTCCCAAAGGGAGAAAAAATAGACTTGGAAATCATTTTCGAGGATGATGATGCGATTGTTATAAACAAGCCGGCAGGCTTAGTAGTTCACCCCGCAGATGGCAACGAGTCGGGCACACTAGTCAACGCACTTATCAACTACTATCCAAAAATTGTAGATGCTATTTACGATCAACACTCAGAAGTTTCGAAGATTCGTCCCGGCATAGTTCACAGACTAGACAAAGACTCTTCTGGAGTTATGATAGTGGCAAAAAACAAGAGTGCACTTGATTTTTTATCTGGCGAGATAAGAGCACGAAATGTCGAGAAGAGATACCGTGCAATCTGTTTGGACAATCTTCCGAACAAGTCCGGAGAACTCATAAACAAACTAATTCGTCATCCGCAAAAGAGAAAAGAGATGGCTATATCAGAAGATGACAGAGGAAAAGAGGCGATTACAAAATATAAAGTGATTAGCTCACATAAATTCAATGATCAAAATATATCATTAATTGAGTTTCAGATCATAACAGGCAGAACACACCAGATAAGAGTTCACGCCAAATCACTCAATTCGCCGGTGCTAGGTGACAAGGTTTACAACATAAAAGCTAGTGACGCTTTGTCGAATGAGCTAAATATCAATCGACCACTTCTGCATTCACGGTTACTGAAAATAAAATTACCAAACGGCGAAACAAAAGAATTCATCGCTAAAGTGCCTGATGATTTTAAGAAAGTTTTAGATAAGTTTTAATAGAACTATTTACATTTACTTAGCTTTTAGTATATGCTTAAGTTACTTAAGTATGATTTTATATTAACTTTTTTATATTATGAAAACCCAACGCGAAAGAATAACTATCTCAATTCGGAAAGAGATACTCTCAAAGATTGATAAAAAAATAGATGGAATAAGACTTCGAAACAGATCTCACGCAATTGAAAGTATGGTTGTGGAAACGCTGGGCATCGATACAATCTCCGATGTCGTGATTATGGCCGGTGGAGAAGATGCGATAAAGTCAGTAGATGCGATAGGAGAGCTACTGTTAAAACTAAAAAACATTGGCGTCGAGGAAGTTATTATCGCCGTCGGCTACTTGGGCAAAAAGATAAAAGACGTACTAAAAGATGGAGAAGAGTACGGCTTGCATATTAACTATCTTGAAGAAGGCGAAGGCACGGGCGGAGTTTTGATTGAAATGAAAAAGTCTTTAAAAAAATCTTTCTTAGTAATAAATATTGATAAAAAAACAGACGTAGACCTAAAAACTTTACTAGATTTTCACAAATCTTCGCTATCGCTGGCTACTGTTGCCACTGAGAATATCAAAACATTGAAGGGTATCTACGTACTTGAATCCGAGGTACTAGACTATCTGCCCAAAGGTTTTTCTATGCTTGAAGAAGATGCCTTTCCAAAACTTTTAGAAGAAGGTAAACTCACCATCTATCCGATACTTTAGCCGACAAGACCCTATGCACTTGTGGAATTTATGGAATAGTAATAAAATAAAGAACATATGAGAAGAAATTTATGGATATCATTGGCTGTGATTGTAATCTTTACCGCGCTTGCGGTATTTATTGATATGCCGAAAAGCTTTTTCTTTGGAGACAAAATCAAGGCTTTGCTCGGACTCGACCTGCAAGGAGGAACAGAACTAATCTATGAAGCTGATCTTTCTGCATCAGAAAACAAAACAAAAGACCTGGATAATCTAAAAAGCGTCTTTAGGTCTCGCATAGATGAATTGGGAGTGGCTGAACCAACAATACAAACTATTGGAACAAGTAGAATTTTAATAGAGCTACCTGGAATAAAAAATATCGACGAGGCCGTGGAAAGAATTGGTGATACATATGAACTGGTATTTATGACTGAAACAGAGAGCGAAGATGGAGTGGTGCTCACAGATTATTATAGCGATGAAGTATATCAAACTCTCTGGGCACCAACCGATTTAACCGGTAGAAGTTTGAGTTCAGCAGAAGCGACTTTTCAGGGAGGACAAGCTCAAATTCAATCAAAACCAGTAGTCTCGATTAGCTTTGATAATATCGGCCAAGAAAAGTTTGCCACCTTAACCCGTGAAAATCTGGACAAAAGAGTTGCTATGGTGCTTGACAATAAGATCATTTCAGCACCATATGTCAAAGTTGAAATAACCGACGGAAGAGCAGTTATCGAGGGCTCAGATGATATCAAAGAAGCACAGCAACTTGCAAAAAGATTAAACGAGGGTGCGCTACCTGTCACCGCCAACCTAGTAGCACAACAAAACATCGGAGCATCACTCGGCGCAGATAGTTTGAAGAAAAGCGCTATTGCCGGTGCAATAGGGCTTTTGCTTTTAGTTATTTTTATGATTGTTTATTATCGTTTCACCGGCATCATGGCAGCCATAACTCTTACCATATATGCACTTATCACTCTCGCCATGTATAAACTTATTCCCGTAACCCTAAGTCTTGCCGGTATTGCAGGCTTTGTTTTGTCTATCGGCATGGCGGTCGACGCCAATGTTCTGATATTTGAGAGAATCCGTGAAGAGCTTCGATACGGCAAAGAGATGAATATGGCGGTCAAAGATGGTTTTGTCCGAGCTTGGTCTTCAATCCGTGATTCCAATTTAAGCTCAATAATAACCTGTTTTGTCTTGTATATTTTTGGCTCAGGCCCCGTTCGAGGCTTTGCACTAACTCTGGCCATAGGAATCTTAGTCAGCATGTTTACAGCCATAACTGCAACTAGAACATTTATGCTTTTGATCGCAAACACAAAAGCAGGAAAGTGGTTCAATGTATAGAATAATTTCAAAAAGAAAAAATTGGTTTATACTCTCATCTATCTTAGTAGCACTATCGATAGCTTCAATATTTATATTCGGCTTGAGAATAGGTATCGACTACAAAGGGGGAGCAATTGTCGTTTTAGAATCTGGCAATGAAAATGCTCAAGAATTAATTAACGAAAGTCTTGGAGAGCAGGAAGTAAGCAGTTATCAATTAAAACCAAGTGGCGACAATCAATACACTCTAAGATTTGAACCGATAGAAAAAGCTGAGCACGACCAAATTCTTAGCTCAATTAAAGAAAAAGTAGGGGAGATAGAGGAAGTTCAATACGATAATATCGGTCCAACAATCGGTAAAGACTTAACTAACAAGTCTATACTTTCGGTTATTTTAGCCTCCCTAGCTATCATTCTCTTTATCGCCTTCTCTTTTCGAAAAGTACCAAAACCTCTAAGCTCATGGAAGTTCGGCACACTCGCAGTAGTCGCCCTAATTCACGACCTAATTATAACGACTGGAATAATCGCGCTTCTTGGTCACTTCTTCATCTGGATGGAGATAGACGCCCTCTTCATCACAGCTCTTCTAACCATCATGGGCTTCTCTGTGCACGATACTATTGTGGTTTACGATAGATTACGAGAAAACTTTATTAAAAACCCGCACAAGTCGATAGACGAGTCCGCAGAGGAAAGCGTCAACTCTACCCTGGTTCGATCAATCAATACTTCTTTAACCACCATAATCGTTCTGCTCGCGCTCTTCCTAATCGGAGGTGAATCGATCCGACACTTTGTTCTAACTCTATTAATCGGAATCCTAATCGGAACGTACTCTTCAATCTTCTTGGCTTCTCCCCTCTTGGTCTCCTGGCATAAAAAGAAATAAGCAATAACAAATATTTAGGGTACCTTGCAAGCGGGGGAGTGCCCTTTTTTTTATTTTGAACTATATTTTTATAATATAAATCATCATCACGACACTCAAGGGATGTTAATAATAGATGCATAAATAAATGAGCAAATAATTTCGTGCTATAAAGGATGTTCTATTAATGATTGCTAATGAGGCCATAGGCATGTCAACAAGTTTTTCCAAAATTTAAGAAATAATGCTATATAATATTGTTGTCGTTTGTTTGCTTGTCTGTTGATATCCAGATGGCATTTTGGGTATGATTTTATGTGATTATTAGAGATAGAGGACTCATTAACCCTCCAAGTGCAGATAATGCCTTAGAACGCATTCTAGAGCTTTACGAGGCTAATATCAGCTATATTGTCGGCACTTGTGTACATATATACATACTACCAGAGCTGAGTTATTAAAACGTGTCGCATTATGTTTATTATGCGTCATGTTTATTGTTACTTAATAATAGTAGCAATAGAATAAGACATCTAAGCTTATCAAATGTTTTTTCAACAGGGGGATTTTTGAATGATTTTTTTTACTACTCTATCTTCACCTTTTATATTGTGTTTCAATATTTCTTGACGTGGCATATCTTTGGTAAAAATAGATAAAATTCAAATGATTTTTTTTCAGCACTCCCCCGCCAACTTCTCAAAAATATCAAAAACGCCACTATTGTGGCGCTTCTAATATACATTAACTCTTTATAATTTTATTGCTTGACCTTCATCCATTCCATTCGCTTGATCATCAATCTTGTCTTCACCGGCCTTCTCAGATTTTTCCTGAACTCTATCCGTTTTTGCATTTTCTTCTTTTCCCCCGACACTTTTGGTCGGAACTTCGACCTCAGGCTTCTTCGGTACGTCGGGGCTCTTCACCTTACCCTCTATCTTGGAAGCAGGCTTCTCTTGAACTTTGGGGTGACTCGCTTTTGACGGTGGTTTTTTATTTCCTGGGTTTTTGCCCCTGTCTCCGCTGTCATTATCTTTTTTATTGTTGTTTTTATCTCTCTTTTTTCTTTTACCTCTCCCCTCTTTGTTCTCATTTTTCTTCTCAACTTTTTTAGCAAGCTCTATCATCTTCTTGCCGTCATCGGTAATAGTAACCCCAACATCTTCAAGTTCATCAGGCGTTACTTCCTCTCCCACATACCACTTGACCCCGCCTCGAGCCGTATGTTCTTTGAATACTTTGTCTCCTATCAAATTTTCATGTTTTAGATAACGAGGTTTCCGCTCTTTTTTCTCACCCTCTTCGCCCCCCTCTCCTGGCAGAATTTCTGCCCTATCAGCTTTAACGCTACTTTCGGTATTACGATTAGGTTTTTCTTCTACGCGCTTCTCTTTTGGCAGAGCTTCCTTTGCCACCACTTCTGGTTTTTTATTAATTTTTTCTTGGGACTTTTCTTCTTTTTTCTCAGCTGGTTTCTCCTCAACTTTTCTGGTTTCTGTTTTTTTATCTTTTGGCCTCTCCTCTCTCCTGTTTGTCGCACTATCTATATTTGGTTTTCTGTCATTATTTTTGTTACTTGGCCCACTATCACCTTTTTTGTTTTTAACCAACAGCGCCTCAAGTCCACCTTTTTTGAAAGCATCGGCCTGATCTTTGAGCCCCTTCATTTCAGCCATGGCTCTGTCTTCAATGTTCTGCTCAACCGTAGCTCTAGGTTTAGCATATTTTTCACGAGATAAAGCTATCACTTTTTCAGCGTTTCCTGTTAGGATATCTACCGGCGGCAATGTCCGCGCAGAAAAAGCAGGAGAGGAGACACCATCAATTAAAAGCTTAATATAAACATTATACTTATCAAGATTTACTAGATCGTTCTGATCAAAAACGGGTTCGTACTCTTTTACAAGATAGTCTGCATCCCCACCACCAACTCTAAAAGATACGATTGTTCCCGCATTTCCAAATACTGCGTCTCTCACCTCTTCCGGCATCTGGTTAACATACTGATTAGCAATATTTAAGTTTAGATGATATTTTCTAGCCTCAGACAAAATAACAGCAAAAGACTCTGTTGCAAAGTTTTGGAACTCATCTACGTATAGATACGAGTCGGGCCTGTTATCCACTGTTGTGTCTGCACGATTCATTGCTCCTAGCTGAATCTTTGTAATCATCATGGCGCCAAGCAGTGCAGAGTTGTCTTCACCTATCTTTCCTCGAGAAAGATTGACTATCATTATTTTTTTGTTATCCATGATGTTTCTGATGTCTAAGGTGGATTGTGGCTGACCAACAATATTTCGAATAGTAGCAGTTGCTAGAAACTGTCCAATTTTATTTAAAATTGGAGAGACTGCTTCTGTCCTAAATTTATTATCATATGAGCCAAATTCATTAACCCAAAACTCCCGGATCACAGGATCTTTTACCTTCTCTACAACTCTATCTCTAAAACCAGCCTCTGTAAGCATCCGAGGAATGTCTAGCATAGTAGAGTTGGGATAATCAAGAAGAGCAAGCACCGTATTTCTAAGTATGTGCTCAAGACGAGGGCCCCATGAGTGGCCAAATATTTTCTTGAAGATTCCTACAAAACCTGACGCCACCATACCCTTGAAGTCATCTTCAACATGTTCCAAAAGGTTAAAGGCTATCGGATATGCCCTGTCTGCAGGGTCGAAGACAATAACGTCATCTATCCTCTCGTCTGGAATACACGCTAAAACCTTATCGGCAAACTCACCATGAGGGTCAACAACAATAACCCCACGGCCCTCTCGCACATCGTCTAGCGCCATGTTTTCCATCAAAACAGACTTACCTACGCCAGATTTACCAATGATGTAAACGTGCCGTCGTCTGTCGTCCATCTTTATGCCAAACTTATTGAAAACATTTCTATAAGTTGTCTCGCCAATTGTAGTTAGCTGCTTCTCTGGGTTGTTATCCACCATCGGAAGATCAGCGGGGGGCTCACCTTTTTTAGATCCAGACCAAACAATATTTGGAGTTTCCACTGTTTCGTGAGGAAAGTGATAAAGAGAAGCCAGCTCTCCAATGTTATATATTGCGCCCTCATCCTCAAACATTCGATGAGCGTATTCGTTATAAAAGATATTATCATTTAAAGTTATCTCCCCTATCTTAAATCCGTTTCCATTGGTTGTGTTGTACTGCTTGAAGGTCGCGGCCACGCCCTGAGTTTTTATCCTGGCTGACATAGGATCAGAAGATATGGCAACAATTCTAATTTTTGTTTCATACCCAAGTTTTTGAACCTTAAATTCAATTCCTTTTAAGGCCTCTTCGACTGCTCCAGATAACACCGGCGGACCCGCCTCTTCAGGAGCTTCGGCCCCAGGTCTCACCGCTTGTGCAAATATCAATTTAAGAAATTTCCCGATTCCTCCTCCCACTGATTGAGCCATGCCCGGTGTTCCTATCTTCTTGCCAGATTTTACAGATTGAATCACTGAATTCCCCTTTTCCTGCCATTCATCACCTACCGGACGTATAATAAATTGAAGCCAAACCTGCTCACCAGGATTTAGCTTCGACATAACAGAAGTTATCCCAGAGATTGGATCAACCTCAAAATCAGAAAATAATTTGATTGGGTAAACATCTGGCTTGGTAGGAATAAGCTCGGCCGAAGCAAAACTTTTGCCACGCAAATCAGTCTCTTTTGTATAATCTTCAACCTCGTTTATCTCCACAGTTGGATACTGAGCATAAATTTGACCCTCAACAAAATCTCTTAAGTGAGTCGGGATATAAACAAAAAAACGAATGTATTTGTCTTTAGAAACAATTTCAAAACTCATATGATTTTGAAAAAGTGCAGATTCAGAATAAATTCCATGCAAAGAAGCAAACATCTGCTCCGCAGCCAGTGGAGCCTTTTCGTTGTTTTTAGGAACATCTATTCGAATTATCGAGTACTGTTGAGAGCTAAGCCATTCGAGCCTTTTTTTCTGTTTTCTTACATTGTAAAGCTGGTAGACGACAAAAACGCCCCCTCCCAATAAAACAGCATAAACTAAATAAAGAATGACTTGCATCTTATTTCTATTGTATATTATCCCCTACTTAAATTCAACGAGTATTCATCCAAAAAAAACCGCAAGCAGACTTAAGCTAGTACAAACTTTCCGCTTTCAAGCTTTTTAAATTCTTTCTGGGTTTGTAAATTTATAAGAACTGTATTCTTGCGAACAAACCTCTGCTTGGAAACAACCTTAAAAATGTCAGCAAAATCCATAGATTTATTTGCCTTCTTCATAACAGAAACTATAACATCTTTTACAGTGCCGGATACATATCCCCATTCTTTGAGCGCGTAGATGCCCCTGCCTATCAAAACAAATCTGTCATCGGCAATCAATTCATTGTGAACCGTAGCCGCAACAACTTTTTTCTGATCAAATTTTTCAGTTTCAATTGTACGAGCAATCTCTCGAAAATGAAGAGGTTTCTGATATCGCTTTAAGATAAAGTATATCTTGTCTCTGACAGTTTTTGGACAAACTTCTGGCCAAACGCTTAGACCGATTGTTCCCTCATATGTTTCGATTAATTTTCTGCTTACTTCTGGCAAAGCCATAAGGATGGTTGTGTTATGTTTTTTATGGTCTGGATGTTCTGATAACAATACCTCTATCTTTTTTGGAGTGCTTTGACTGTCCAAATATTTTGCCCAGTCTTTCAACACTTTAACCAATTCGTCTTTCGGCATTTTTGAGAGGACCCAACTGTCATGCAAGTTATCATCTCTCTCAATAATCTCGATGCCTGGAATCAGTTTCAAAAATAAGTGTAGATAATTTTCCTTTTCAGAATCTTTCGAAGTTCCATCGATTATCTTATGGAGCGCTTTATCTTTCTTTACAATTCCGCCCAAACCTTCCATCTTTTCTACAATGTAATCAGAAAAATCTTTGTAATCACGAACAACACCCTGGGAAAGTTTTTTTAAAGCTTCTGCTTGGATCTGTCGAACTCGTTCTCGAGATAGCTTTAGTTCTCGCCCAATAGCTGCAAGAGATTTTATCTCTTTGCCAATTCCAAAACGACCAATGACCACGCTGCGTTCATTTTCCTTCAACTTTCCTATTTCGGAATTCATAATCTTGACTAGCTCTTGAATTTTGTATTTGTTATTCATCTTCATTTGATTGTTCTTAAACTAATATTATTTAATTGATGATATTATCTACAGCTGCCCAATCCACTTCTTCCTTCTCGGGGATAACTAGGCTTAGCTTGTCGCCAGGACTTGCCTTGAAATAAGTGACAGAAGCAAGAAGTAGCTGGTATTTCTTTCCATCCACATCTGCCTGAAACTCACCCTCATCGATCGCCTCAAGTGTACCTACAACATTCTTACGTTCAATCGGACCGATCTGCTTATAGGTATATCTCCCATCTTCGGAGACAGATAACTTTAATACGTCGCCAACAACTAGCTTAGACTTAGATGCATAGTTTAGAGGAACGTCGTACTCTTTCTTGTCGTTGCCGATCATTTTTTCGCCGTCAAAAACACCTTGCACAGCATCTTCCTCGTCAGCCGCTTCAACTCCTTCAGCCTTTCTTTCTACAGCCTGATCAAAAAGTTTTGACTTTGCAAGCCGTATTTTATTCTCTGCGTTGTCTAGAAGCTTTCGAATCTCCTCCAAATCTTTCTCGTGAACCATATTGTTCCTTTTTTTGTTTTTATGATTTATCTTCACTACATTACCATATAAGCTATTTTAAGTCAACTTATTTTTTAATTAAAAAAACTATTAATTATTATTTAATAGTTTTTTAAAGATAATACGATATTTCTAAACTATTTGTTATTCACTGCTAGCTATTAACTAAAACTCTACATGCCCAAAATTTATCCCATAGGCCCCTTTTGGTTTCCTTCACCGATTCCCGGGAGATCTATCTTGTCCACTTTGGATCGTTCCAGAATCTCTTTTTCTATAACTTCTTTTGCTTTTCCGTATTTAAGTCTTGAAAGCTTCTTTATAGCTTCACCAAGTTTAACATTTTCGTTTGGATCGGGAGCTATGCTTATGCCGTTGAAAGGCCTGGTGGGAGCACCTTCTATGAGCATTTTAATATAAAAGTTATATTTATCGATAGTTGTCATATCGTCCATCTTCAGCGGATCAAACTCTTTCACTAAAAATTCCGCGTCAGCTGCACCAATTCTAAAGGAGATCAATGAACCCGCATTACCCATAACAGCGTCGCGGATTTCCTCGTCAAGTTGAGCCACGTATTGGTTAGTAATGCTCAAGGAAAGTTTGTATTTTCTGGACTCCGAAAGAATAGTCGCGAAAACGTCGGTAATAAAGTTTTGGAACTCATCGACATAGAGATAAAAAGGAATTCTGTTTTCTTCTGGCATGTCCTGCCTTGAAAAAGCTCCCATGGCAATTTTGGAAACAATAATCATCCCCAATAAAAAAGCGTTGATTTCACCTATCATTCCCTTCGAAAGATTGCAAATCAGAATCTTTTTATTGTCCATCACATCTCGAAAGTCAAAAGACGACTTCGTTTGTCCCAAGATGTTTCTCATCATATCGTTGGTCATAAAACGTCCAAACTTAGAGGTGAAATAGTTTAGCATCTCAGATTTGTGAAAGTCAGATGTTTTCTTCATCTGCTTCTCCCAAAAAGATCTAACTACAGGATCAGTAACGTGTTTGACACAATCTTTCTCAAAATCAGGATCTGTAAATAATCTTGGAATATCTATTATAGTCCCCCCATCTGGCCTGGCCATCAAAGTTAGTGAAGCATTCCGCATCCAGTGCTCAAACTGAGGACCCACTATTCCTGTTTGCCCAGGGTCAAACAGCTTGTAAAACATCTGAATGGCTTCCTGAACTAAAAAGTCTTTCTGCTCAACTGTTTTCCACTCAAGCATATTCAGCCCCATCGGTCGCTCGATGTCAGCGGGGTTAAAGTATATAACATCCTCTGCTCTTTCTTTTGGAATTCTCTTTAATATCCACTCCGCCGCGTCACCGTTCGGATCTAAATAAGCCACACCTTTCCCGGCCTTTATGTCTTGAAGAATCATATTTTGAAACAAGACAGTTTTACCAACACCGGTTTTTCCTATCATATAAACGTGCCGCAGACGATCCTCATCTTTGATTTTTATCGGCTTTGTCTCTCCACGGTAGATACTATTTCCGAGCACAGTTCCTTCGTTCGGCAAGTTCGGTGGAGGAGCGGCTCTTTTGGCTAGAAGCCACGAAATATTTGGAGTTTCAGTGAACCTATTTGGGAAGTGATAGATTGAGGCCAGCTCTTCAGTGTTCAAAAGCATTTTAGGTCCCCTACCATATAAACGGAAAGTATAGTTTGCTATCTCTTCTGATTTTTTCTTTGGAAATTGCTTTGATATTCCATTTGAGTCAGGTGCATTAAACTGATTAAAAGCTGAAGCGATATTGTCTAAGTTTTGCCGTGCCTCATGCTCTGTTTTTGCAACCGCCACTGCTCTAACCTGGCAGTCAAAGCCAAGCTTGGCGGTCTTTTCGCCAAGTAATTTAATTTGAGACTCCTGCATCGGTGTCAGTTTGTGTGGTTGATTTGGATTATAGAACTGATCTTTGTTCTTTTCGTCTTCCGTTTTTCCGGAACTACTGATGTTGCCAATAAAATTGAAAAAGGTTTCAGCCACCTTCGAGCCAGCCGAGTTTCCATATGTAACCCTAGATTTACCCTGTTGCACGTTATAGGCCGCCTTCTCTACACTGTAGCGCCAAGTTCCCGAAGTCGGTCTCATCAGAATCTGCACTCCCGCAGTTTCATCTTCTGAAAGCTTGGAAAGTGAATTTGTAAGAGCATTAAGAGGATCGTCTTCAAGGTTCTTGTATGTTTTTATAGGGAAAATGTATTTTTTATTCAGTTTAAACTGCATCGCCTCAACTTTGAGTGGTTTGTCAGAAAATATCGAGTAATCCTCTATCTCCTTCGCTACCTCTACCTGAGCATGCGGATACTGAGCAAGCAGGTTTTTTTCCACTATTTGATAAATACTTTTAGGACAACCTACAAAGAAATACACCTTGCCATCTTTCGCCACATACTCTAGCGATATATGGTCTTGACCGGTCAAGTGGTGTTGTATGCTCTGCTTGAAGAGGGCTGATATGTTGGCATAAAATGGCTCCACCACTCCCAGCATCTCCTGAAAGTTTTTCTTCTGGTCATCCTCGTCGGCATGCTGTTCTTTGGGAAGTGAAACTTTTATCATCATCCAGTCCTTTATTTTGTTGACCTGGGTTCGACGCAGGTATGATCTACGTAATTTCTGATACACAAAATAACCAACGATTATAACGATAGCAATAACGAGAGGCCAGACCCACCACGGTGCCCCTCCAGAACCAGAAGTGTAATAATATTCACTTGTTGACATTACCTATATGATAACAGATTAATGTTTATCTTTATGCTGCTGCATCTAATTCTTCTCGCGCGGGTTGTTCTTCGGCCGCAGCATTCACAGAATGTTGATCTCTAAACATGTGCTCTGCGTTACTTGCCGCAGCTGAATTTGAACTTCCATTCTGCATTTCTCTTATTAAATGTTGGGCACCGGCTGTTTTGCCTTTCTTACTCCCTCCACCAAACATTCTTGCCGCTCTTGCGAAAATCCCAGTCTTTTCTGCCGGTTCCTCCATTTCTTGAGCTTGAACATCGGGATTTCCTGTGTCTATTGGGCCGGCAAGCTCCATGGCAGGACTGTCGACAAGTTCCAGAATCGGCTTAGCAACAGGCACTGGTTGTTCTGCTTCAGCTGGCATTGCTGGTGCTTCTTGTTCAGTTGAATTCACTGCAGGCAAAACTTCTTGAACTTGAGCTGCTGCTTCGACTGGTTTTACAGGGACAGCCTCAGGGGTAGGTTTTTCGATTGAATTCTCAGTTGTCGGCATAGCCATACCTGAGAGATCTTCTGACTTGTCAGGGCTTTTAGGAGTTTGATCGGCCACCTCAGCAATAACTTCCCGGGTTGGGGTCAAGGGTTCGATTGGGAGAGAATCATTACTTGCCACATTCCCATCGGAAGCTAATTGGGTGACAGTATTTACATCAACAGCGACTTCATTTACAGTCGGCTCTTCATTCACCATTTTAGTGTCTGCCGCGTCAACGACCCCTCTCTCTCCTGCTCGCACCAAATCATTGACCGCTGCGTCAACTCCACCCTGAACCACCGGAGCACTGTTAGTGCCCAAAGCTTCAGCGGCTATTATTTTATTAGATACTGCTTCAACTTTGGAGTCGACAGGTTCATTACCCTTTCGAGTATGGGTTTTTGCACCCACTACGCTCCCGTCACCCCTAACAGTCGCCACGTCAACTATCTCAACCGGACTATCTGCTTGCTCGGCTGTCAGATTATCTTCAGGAGCAGCTTCCGGTTCAACGGCTGGCGGTGGCTCGGGTTTTGGTTTTCCGTGTCTGGGGAAATCTCTTGGATTCACATATGGCTTGATTGGCTCATTAATGATTGGTTTTCCTCTGTCTGGCTTCTTCGTACCAACAGCTTCTCCAGAGTTATCCACAACTTCAGCAACTCCTGGCGTCTCACCCGGGGGTATAAACTTAAGCCTAGCCCCAGTCGGGCTGACTGCAGGAAGCGAGACAACACTCCTCTTTCTTGCTTCTTCTTGCTCTAGTAGTTCATTTAAATTTAAAGCCAAAACCCCTCCATTTCCTATATGTTTATATCTGAAAACTTTTTTGTTGTATCTATATTGTACAAAGATTGCAGATGAATGTAAACATGTTGTATAATTATTTTAACAAGCGAATTTATGTATTTTTCTATTTAATAATCGGGGAGGGTTATGAATGAGAGTCTGCGCTATGGCGAAAAAGAGCTTAATGACTTTATTGACAGACAAAATAAACAAAAAACCAAAGAAGAAGAAAATCCAGACAGACACAAAATGATGCGTTATGAGGGCCCAGAAACCGATGATGCAGAAAAAGACCCTTTCGGTGTCGGCAAGGGATACGGAGCAAAAAAACTTGGAGTTGACAACCAGGAGTCTGAAACTACAAACTCCACTGAGCTTGTTACCCTAAATGAAGTTAAGCCCATCTCTTCGGAGGTTATTAATGACGCTCTGAGCCTCGTAGAAGCTGACAATCGAAAAAATGAAAATCTCAAAATTTTGAAAGAACTCATACTAAGACTAGTCCGCGAAGCTTTAGAAAAAGTACTAGCAAGCGATGGAAATGCTTACGAAGTAAAAGGCGCTGAAGGTAATTCTCAGAAAGAAGGTGTGCCGGTTGACAAAATGATCAACTTTCTCCTAGAAGAGATCGACCCTGAATCAAAAACAGAGATTTCTCTAAAGGGAGACAATAACACCTTGAGAGATGAAGTCCTGACTCAGGTTATGCACCCCTTCAACCGTCTTAGTCACCTAGAAAGAAGCAAGGTTGATGAATCTGAAGCCGCAATAATTGAAAATATCGATTTCATACTTACGTCAGAAGAGATAGCAGAAGAAGACCGCAAACGCCTAGAGATGGTTAAATTGATGATTGAAAAATCGGAGAGATTTTTTGATCTAGATAGATCATCTTCACAATTCGACGAGGAAGGACGGAGAGTTAATAACGGCTGGAGAACTGATCACGAAGCTGAGGAGATAAAAGAAGATGAAGTCCGCGACATGGGATCTGAAGACGCCAACCAGGAAAAAGCAAAGGCAGATTTGAATGATCGCAGAGAAGTCTTTGTTGAAGAAGAAGAGAATGTACCAGGAGGAGAAGCTGAGAAAGAGATAACACCAAAAGTTGTTGATTTCTCTGTTGAAGACGCTGAACCCACAGATCCAAAAACTGAACCCAGACAAAAAGCTCTACCGCCCCACCCCGAACAAGACGCGCTGCCGCCTCACGTTGAAGAAAAGGAAAAAATAAAGATCGCAGATATATCTGAAATCGTGAAGGCAATGGCTTGGAGAATAGCCGAAAATAGAGTCAACGAAGTGATTAACTCTGTAAATGTTCCTCAAGAATCAGGATTTTTCGGGAAAATAAAATCAGCTGCCAAAGGCATGTGGTCAAGATTAACAACTCGTGAAGGATGGCAATCCAGCCTGCACGCTATGTCAGAAGAGGGATACAGAAAAAAATATTATGATGAAGCGATCGCTGAAATACAGGGAAACAACGATTTGTTAAACGCGATAACCAACAGGGCTGAGGGAGAAGGAAGTGGCGGGACAACTCCGGAAAAAATTGAGCATCACGAGATTCTTGATGCCGTCGTTAAACAGATGGAACTTGGCTTAGTAGAGGCTTGCGAACAGGGCGAAGACCTTGTTGACAGATCTGCTCAATTCGCCGAATTATTCAACAGACATCTGAAAGGTGAATTCTCTTCTAGAAGTGAATTCGAAGCCGCAGCAGAGGAAGCTATTAGAAATTCCGACCTTTCCCAAGAAGAATTTGCAAAAGACGAATCGCGAAGAGATGAAGCAGAGGGCCTAATGTACGCTTCGAACCTTTGGGACATTGCGGAGAGATTCAAAACACAAAGAGAAGAAGAGATAGATGCGGCACTTGGCTCTGAAAGTTTGTCAGATGTCGAAAAGGAAGCCTATATAGAGGGCTTGGAGGGATTGAATGACCTAGACATACAGTTAGTTACTAAGTTCGGAGACATAAACGAAGACCGAGCCAGAAGACCAGACAAAAAAGGAAGATATTTTAGTTGGGCAGACAACGCTCTCGACAGACTTTACTCTGTGCCAGTTGTAGGAAGTGTAGCCAAGAAGATTACCCATCCGGTAGCAGTCGGCCTCGCTGCCTCGCTGCTTGCTCGACCTGCGGCAAAAGGAATTATTCTAGGCGCTGCGGCAACTTTGGGTGTCGGTACTGGCTTTGCTCTGCCAATTCTAATCGGTGCTGGAATAGCAGGCGCTATTTCATACGGCAGAAGAGCCAGAAAAGTGGGACACGAAAGAGGTATGGAATCTAGAAGACAAACACTTGGCGAAGAGGGAGAGGGACAAACCGCTGAACAACTTCGTGAAAACACTTTTGCTCAAGTAGACGGAGAAGCTTTGCTTGAAGCGATAGGTAGTGACAACGAAGACGTTCAACACGACGCTCTTGTAGAAGCATCTTCTTTGCTTGAAGCCGAAAGAAGATTGAGGGCTCAGGGCAGAAATACTGATTTAATCAGAATAGGTCAAGCTGAAGGTCAGAGATTGCAATCAAACATTGTTACAAAAACTGAACTTATGGCTGCAGTTTCCGAAGCAGGACTCTCTGAAAAAGATCAACTTCTTATAAACGATAGGGCAGATGAACACGTTTCACAAGTCAGAGAAAAAGACCGAGACTTTGAAAGTTATCGCAAGAAAGAGAGTCTTCGCGCCGCAGCTAAATCTGCCGCCACTGCAGCTGTCCTGGGCTTCGCAGCTACTGAAATTGCTGACGAGGTAAGCGAACATATGCATAATGCGGGCGAACAAAATAATGTTGTAACAGCTAGCGAATGGATGCAGGGGCAGAGACCCGACGTGCATCATTATGAGCTGGATTCTCCCAAAGGCCCTGATGGTGAAAAAATTTGGGTATTTGAAAATAATTCAGACTCAATACCTGTGGAAGTTAATGAAAACCTAGACGTCGAACTTGGCATAAACGCAGAAACTGGTCAACTTGAACCCTATGGCGCACTGCCTGCAGGGGTAACCTTAGAAGACGGACAGATAGTACAGCACATCGAAGGTCTTGAAGGTGGCGAATTAAACGCCGAGAATTGGGGTGCTTTGCGAGACAAGCTAGTTGAAGATAACCCAGAGTTGTTCACAAAAACAGAATCAAATTGGACACGCTTTATGTCCAACGATAGACAGCCGCTCGGCAACTCTTATCACCCAGAAGGCTATACCGCTAATTCAGAAGGTACTGAGCTCGGCATGAGCTTTCTTCCTTCCGGAGGCGATGGCTCAGTTGATATAGATATTTCAGCCATGGCCGGCCATACAGCCTTTGGTGGCGGTCACAGCATAGATATCGGAAATGATACTCAACTTTTTGTAACCATAGGACCTAGAGAGTATGAACTTTCTCACGATGTATTGGTTGTAGAAATCACTCCCGGCGAAAATGCCCACTTTCCCAAGGGGCTAGCAGACCGGTTTTTCGAAAAACTGAGCAATGGAAAAATCATCCCTAGAGAAGGCTTTCAGATAACAGTTGATCAGGCAATAGATGGAAATCTAAATACTATTGGCGATATGGATGAAACGAATATGGCTTCATTTGCTGCAGAAATCAATGGTTCAGAAGGAACAGTAGATGCGGTCGCTGGAATAGATAACGTGGTTTCAATGCCTTCTGTTACTGAGCACAATGCCGGAGATGTGCTACCACCTATTGCTTTAGGGTCTGACCGCGAAAAACACGTTGGCAAGAAAAAAAGCGCTGAGGATAAAACAAATAAAGACCAATTGCCGCCTGACCCGAAAAATCCCGAAACAGAGGAAGCCAACAAAGCATTAATCATGCCCGAAGATAAAAAAGAACAGATATTGGAAGCATCGCGAGAAGCTGTGAAGAGCGGAGAACCTGAGAAAGCATCTATCTTGTCGCGATTGATTGAAGATGAGCAGATAGATCCTGAATCTTTAAAAGAGGAAATTAAAAATGACCATGGAGAGCGTTTTTCAGAAGAAAGATTCGATCAGGCCTTGGCTGAAATAACACTTATCGTCTCCCCGCCCCCGGAGTCATCCTATGAAGAAAGTGCAGGTGACGAGGAAAATGCGCCCACTCCCAAACCTCACGAAGAAGAAACAACAGATGAAACCAAAAAAAGATTCCAAGAGGCAATTATAATGTTCGATAAGGCCATCAAAGCAGGAGCTACTTTCAAGGATCGATTGCAAGCCGTAAAAAACGCTCAAAAAATGGGTTTCTACAGGGATGAAGAAGGAAAGGTTATAAACAAAATTAGACTGATTAGTCTCAAGGAAGATGATCAAGAATGGGATGACCAAGAGTGGGTTGATATCTCGGATCTTACAGAAGACTATGACAACAGAATTTTGTTGACCTTAAGGGCCAGCAAAGAGGTGCTAAAAAAAGCGGTTGAAAAAATAGGAAAAACGAACCCCAACGACAGTCCCCTCTCAGAGCAGCTCAAAGGCGAAGCCGAAGAGAAGCCTGAAATAGAGGAGAATGTAGTTGACGAAAAAGAAGATGAGGTCGAGCTGGAAAATGCTGACAATGAAAAAGAGGGAGAAATTGAAAAGATTGTGCTAAACCGAGATCGCAAAGAGCAGCTTACTCAAAAACTTGAAGAGTACCAGCAGAGAGATCCTTACAAAGCTCCGGAGACGAAGATGGATACAGTATGCAAAACAGAAGTGTTGAATGCACTGCTTGAAGATGGCGAGGTAGATACTGAGAACCTTCGTGAGGAATTGCGTCAAAAGTACAGGTCTGGATTCCACGAACCAGCCTTTGATAACGCGATTTTCGTAATTAATAATTATAACGAAAACGGTGGAGTTGATGTTTCAGGAGGATCGGGCTTACCACAAGTGGAAGCAAAAGAAGGAGAAGAGAAAGCGTTAAGCAAAGAAGAAGCGGCTGAACTCAAAAAATTGTCACGAGAGTACGGTGATTCTTTGAGCATGAAAGGCAACAGTCGACCAAGGTGGATTTTGCATGAAAATATCAGAAAAGGCACTATTGTTGAAGAAGGAGTTATAAATAAATCAGAAAATGGTAAGGTTAGCCCAGAAGATAATTACAAATTAAGTGCTGAGGAATATTCTGTCTTTGGCTATGATGAAAAAACGGGCATGGTAGAAATGAAAATATCTTCGAAAAAACCTAAGAAGAGAAACGAAAGTGTCTCGATAAGACTAGATCGCCTAGTAAAATACATGGAGCCTAAAAAAGGGCATGAAGCTAGAAGACAGGCTGCAGCTGAAACAATTCAAGTAAATTAATAGTAATATATTTATTAAGGAGCATATATATGGATAAATCAAAAACAAAAATGGTACCGGAGATGACACCCGAAGTAAAAGATTATCTTCAACTTCTGATGCGCGAAAAAAAGCTTGATGTGTTGCCAGCAAAACTTCAATCAGAGATGCTGCTTGACCTTTTCGTCCGATACATGGATTATCTGCTTGCCAATACTGCCACTTCGCTAGAAGAAGATAATAGAGACCAATTCGACAAGCTTCTGGACAGCGGAGCACCGCAAGAAGAGATTAACGATTTTATAAAAAAGAATGTAGATTCAGCAAAGGTCGCACAAGAAACTAATCAGGAATTCAGGGATATTTTTCTCGGCAATAAATAGATTTATGGTTAAGTCCATTCCGCCTTTTTGATATTCCCGCACAGGCGGGAATCAACTAAAAACTCTTTTCGTAATTCATTAATATTG
The DNA here is from genome assembly GCA_964426805.1 of uncultured Candidatus Saccharibacteria bacterium. GTDB lineage: Bacteria > Patescibacteriota > UBA1384 > XYA2-FULL-43-10 > XYA2-FULL-43-10 > CAYRRY01. Next base: position 37,178 of record CAYRRY010000003.1, read on the forward strand.
ATCTATAAAACGAGGAAAGACCCGCATGCAAGCATGCGGGTCTTTCGGTGTATCCCTCCTCTCTTCTTCTTCTCGATGTCAGCTGAGTCCCAGGCGAGCAAGCTCGCCCAGGATTTGATCACTATCTTCGTCTTGCTCCGCGAACAACTCGCGAAGTGCCCAGTTGCCGGCGCGGCCGGCAACGACCGCCTTTTCGTCGGCGGCGATCGCTACGCGACCGGCCTCCTTGGCGACTTTCATCGCCGCGGCCGCGTCATCGCGGGCCACCTGGTCCACCACCGAAGTGGCGGGGGCAGAGGTAGCTGGTGCCTTCGGCACCGAAGTGACCGGTGTGCTCGGTCGAACCACCGTAACTACAGGTGGCACCGACGGTGAAGTCGGAAACGGCGATGTCGGGGCTGCCGGAGCTGGCGCAGTGGCAGTAGTCGCTTGGGCATTGCCCAGTCGACGAAGCACCATGATCAACATCACGATACAGGCTGCAACGCCTGCAGCAATCGTCCAGAGCCAGTAATACTGTCCGAACTGGTTCTGGATCGCGGTCGAAACCGCATCCAGAATTGACTGCTGATTGCCAGTCAGCACTCGCTGATTCCCCTCAATCAGCGTTCCAAGTCCATCTACCTCGGTCGTAGTGTGCGCATTGATCTCATCGCGCACTCGGTTGTTGTCGACCGAGATGACACCACGAGCCTGCTCTTCCGTCAAGCCAACGTGAACTGTCCGTGTGCTAGTACGGAACCGAGTCCGGTACTGCACGCGCGTCTGCGGCGTCTGGGGGGTAAGTGTCACGTTGCCACCGACATTGACGTCGATGGACCCGCGTACCCACTCTGCGTTGCGCGCTTCGGTCGTGGAGCGTCGCTCCGCAAGCGGAGTGCCGACGAGAAGTCCGTCGGTGGTCCGGTCACCGTCACGCAACTGCGTAACGGAAACGTCAGCGTCTTGCACGGGATCGTAGGCCCACGCAGTCGACACCATCATCATTGCGACGAACATCAAGGCAGTAATTCTCTTCATCGTGAATCCTCTCCTCGTAAATTGTCGCCCTCTTGGGGCGTGATATGCACACCCCATTAAGGGGACTCTCAAAGTGAACTTCGAAAGCAAGCAAAGAATAAGTACTTACTCTCTCTTCGCTTTCGAAGTTTATTCTTTTTTTAAGGTACAGTGTATTAATTTATATCAACTACACTTCACCTTAATCGAACAATTTGGTCAGAAAGCCCAGTCGCATATTGCTTCCAGGCTCTCAGGTTTTGGCGGGTGGCCGAGACATCGCTGTCTCGGCCACCCAACCGGGTACTACTCGACCTCGTCGTCAGCGGGCGGGGTCTCGTCGTCCTCGTCGTCAGCGGGCGTGGTCTCGTCGTCCTCGTCGTCAGCGGGCGTGGTCTCGTCGAGGAACAGCTCTTCCCTCATTGTGCGAGCGGCCGAAGCGATGGCTACGGCATTGCCCTCGACAAGTGCCAGTGCGTTACCAACCTCTTCATTCGCAGCCTGCTGGCCCGCGATTGCGCCTATCTCGCTCAACTGAGCGAGAAAGGCGACGGCTTTCTTGTTGCCTTTTTCCGCTGCATTATTCGCTCTCTCGATGAGGGTTGACATTTCTTTGTGACCTCCAAGTGGAGCATTTTGGCGCGAACATACGAATTGCGCCATAATGTTGTACAATCTCATAGGCGGAGGGGGAGCCTACGTCTAACACTCTCCCGAAGGAAAGAGCTAGAATTGATCGTACAACATTCTGGCGCAATTGGTGCTGCAAAGTGTTGCTCAGTCATGCAGGCGGAGGGGGTACCCACATCTGTCGTCCCGAAGGACAACAGAAAGAGACCAAGCAACACACTGCAGCACATATAATTGTTTTATTCTTGAACTTCCCAAGGGAACAATTTCTCTCTCACCCTCAGAACTAGCTATCTTAGCATATTAGAACAACTTTGTCAATCCCTTTTTTATTATCTTTTATTTTTCACTAGATCCAAATATACTTGCAAATTATGCAGCGTAGCCAGACGTAGGCCCAAGATCTCATTTACCCGTACCAGATGAGAGATATAGGCTCGGGAGAAACCTCCAGCGCAGGCTGGGCAGGCACAACTTTTCTCTATCACAGCCTTATCGGTTCTGTATTTAGAGTTTAGAAGATTTATCAACTTATAGTTTTTGCCGTTTTTGATGTATACCGAACCATGTCTTGCTAAGCGTGTAGGCAAGACACAATCAAACATATCCATACTGTACCCTATTGCTTTTTTTATATCGTCCGGAGTGCCTACGCCCATCAAGTACCTCGGCTTATCCGCAGGTAATATCTCCCCCATCAACTTCACCGTCTTCCACATATCACGCGTTTCATGATCAACCGCCAATCCTCCAACTGAATATCCGTCGAAATCCAGCTCAACCAGCCTCCTCACACAGTATTTTCTTTGCTCTAAGTCTAAACCACCTTGAACTATGCCGAACAAACCAGGACGCTCTCCTGCTTTCATGCCTTTAGTCTTTTTATTGAAATACTCCTTCGATCTTTCTGCCCACTCAATAGTCAGTTCCACGGCTCTCTTGACCTCCGTCTTACTCGCTTTACCACTAGGGCAGACATCTAGCGGCATCATGATATCTACGCCTAGATCAAGCTGAATCTGAATCACCTTCTCGGGCGTAAACATATGTTTTGAGCCATCTAGATGAGACTGAAACTCCGCACCTTCTTCGGTAATTTTGACGAGGGACTTTCTACCCTCTCCCCTATCTCCAAGTGAAAAAACCTGATATCCGCCAGAATCAGTCAAAATCGGCTTATCCCAACGCATAAATTCGTGTAATCCGCCCATCTTTTTGATTAGTTTCTCGCCCGGTCTTAGATATAGGTGATACGTATTGGATAGTACGATCTGAGCTCCAAGCTGGCTAAGCTCTTCTGGGCTCACTCCTTTTACACTACCAACAGTCCCCACAGGCATAAAAAATGGGGTGTTAATGTCTCCATGGGGAGTTTTTATAACACCTGCCCTACTTTTAGATTTTTTGTTTAATACAAATTTCATCGGCAAAAGTTTACCAAAAACGACTCGCCTTGTCTAGCAAGATGAGTCGTTTTCTTAAAAAACCAATATAGGTTATTTCATTTCTACTGTAGCACCGGCAGCTTCTAGCTTCTTCTTTGCTTCCTCAGCATCTTCTTTCTTTGCACCCTTTAGGATCTCTTTTGGAGCGGCATCAACCAAGTCTTTTGCTTCTTTTAGCCCTAACTCAGGCTTGATCTCTCGAACAGCCTTGATAACTTGAATCTTCTTGTCTCCACCCGAAGCAAGTATGACGTCGAACTCAGACTTCTCTTCTGCAGCAGCTTCGCCACCTGCAGGAGCACCCGCAGCAGCAGCTACTGGAGCAGCAGCGCTAACACCAAATTTCTCTTCTAGTTCAGAAACCAACTCAGAAAGCTCTAGAACAGAAAGTTCTTCAATCTGTTTGATTAAATCCTTGAACTTGCCACTTGGCTCTTTCTTCTCTTCTTTGGCTTCTTCTTTTACTTCTTCCTTTTTCTCCTCTGCCTTTGGAGCCTCGGGAGCTTTTTTCTCTTCAACTTTTTCCTCTTTTTTCTCTTCACTCATAATTATCCTTTCGTAAAAATATATTTATTAATTTTTCTGCTCTTTAACTTGATTCAAAACATTGACCAATCCTCGGATATTGCCAGATAGTACATTTAACATGCCACTTAGTGGTGCGGCAATCGTGCCAACTACCTTTGCATATAACTCTTCCTTTGAAGGAAGCGCGGCCAAAGCCTTTACTCTGTCAACTTCCAAATACTCATCTCCCATAAATCCGCCCATAACCTCTAGCTCTTCGTGTTTTTTGGCGAAAGCGTCCAGCTCTTTCACGCCCTGTACTTCATCTTGGTATGAAAAAGTTATTGCAAGGGGCTTCGTATAATGCTCTTTTGGAATATCAATTCCTCTCTCTTTCAAGGCTAATTTCAAAAGTGAATTTTTGGTAACCACAAGTTCAGAACCGTTTTCTAGTAATTTTCCACGAAGCTCTTCTGAATCTTTAACCTTCAAGCCCTTGTAATCCAAAACTACGATTGATTTTGCTAGTCCAATCTTTTCAGAATATTCTTTAACTAATTTTTCCTTCATCTCTCTTGTTTTGGCCATTGTGCCTCCGCTTATTAAAAAATCTCCGCTTTCGCAGAGACAAAACTAAAAAATGATTTAGTTTCCTCGGCAAGTGATTAAGCCACCCCTCGGGTGACACTTGCTGTCTCTGGAAGCATATTCAATTTATCATATCAACCCAATAGTGTCAACAGTCTCACTTTCTGATCACGTTAAAACCCAACTAAAGTTGGATTTTAATGCTCGGGCCCATTGATCGGCTAAGATATGCGTTTCTGACCTTGGTTACAGGTAGGCCAGCTATTACAGCCCGAATATTGTCAATAATCTTTTTATCTTCATATGAAACCTTGGCGATTGCAAGATGCACATTGTTGCCTTTGTCGGCCTTGAATTCAATCTTTCCGCCTTGGAAATCTTTAGCAGCAGCTTTCGGATCATCTACCACAGTTCCGCTCTTCGGATTCGGCATAAGTCCTTTTGGTCCCAAGATTTTAGCAATTGCTCCAAGTTTAGGCATCACTTTTCCACTTGCGATCAAGATATCGAAATCGTCTTTTCCAGCTTTGATCTTTTTTACCACGTCCTCTACATTTTTCTCATCTACAATCTCAATCTTCTTCTCCTTGACCGCTCCACCTGGTAAATTTACCGAGCCACGCACGTTTTCAGCAGTCTTATCCAAGCTCACGGTGAGCTGAATTGTAGCATCAAAACTCTCAATCTTTTGAGACTTAAGGAGTGCTATAGCTTCTTCCGTTTCGTATTTTTTATCTTTTTCGATAGTTTTTAGCGCTTCTCTATACTTCTTGCCATGCTTTGGTTTTCTTCGGATATTTTTCTTGACTTCAACTTTTGTCTTCTTGGCTTTCTTGTTTTTTTTCTTCGCATCTTCTTTTTCGACTTTTGCTTCAGCCTTAGCCGTTTTCTCGCGCTCTTCAGCATCTTTCAAAATTGACTTCTCGTCGATTATCTCATCAGAAGAGATTTCTTGCACTTTCTGTGCCATAATTTCCTTTCCCGACTTGTAGCCGGTTCGTGGTCAAACGTTCCTTTGGAACTCCCACTGTTTAATTTTTTATTAGGTAACAAATATATCACAAGTTACGGGACAAAACAAGCCTAAACGATCTCGATTGTAGTGGCGGTCAACGGTTCATTTGAGCCGATTGTGTTTACTATCTCCTCGCTTACCCTGTCTGTAACTTTTGAGATAACGGCTTTCTCTCTGTCTGAGAATTTGGAGAGCACAAAATCTTTTGTTTCAATCTTACTGGCAACTTCCCCATCAGAAGAAAC
>CAYRRY010000004.1:0-37218 GCA_964426805.1 uncultured Candidatus Saccharibacteria bacterium
TCAAGGCAGCGTATTTTAGTATTTACTAGACTATATTATTTTTAGTTATCCACAGGCAAATTAGAATATGTTTCTCACAAAATCAACTACCCTATCGATAAGTTTTAGAACGGTGGGTTTCTCTTTGGCGAACATATTGGTTACCATATATGTAGTATGTGTGTTTTGATCTTCTGTATATTCACCCTTAACAACACCAATACCTGTTTCGTCGAAATCTGGGTTTAAAATATTGTTTCTATGAGTAGCAGACTGCATCCAAGACCTGACCATACCCTCGGAGGTATCAAAATCCATAGCTAGGTTTTCACCTGCATACAGATAATCATATCCTGAATCAGTGATAAAATCCCAAGGAGCAAGACCGAAAGCATAATGATCAAAGTAGTTTCTAGTTAACATATCGTTAGATTTACTTTTCGAGGCCTCTTTAAGTTCGTCTCTTGACTCCAAAGAAGGTATCCCTCTATAGATTCTCTCTTTATTGATCAACTTCAGAATGTTGTCTTCGGTGATGTCCGAGGCTAGAGCAGCTGAAGCATTTGAGACCAATACGAATACGGAGAATAGTATAAGAGCCAGTATTGATACAGCCTCAACCGCAAAGTTGTTTTTTACGTTTGAATTTTTGTTTTTGTTTTTGTTTTTGTTTTTATTCATAAGATTACTTTTTATGATATTAAGCCATTATATACCTTTTCTGCTCGTTTGTCAATAGCTTTTATGGTATAGTGCGGTGCGTCAACAAGGGGCAAACTTTTGACAAATAAAAAAAGACTATTTGGTGGGCCTGGCTGGGTTCGAACCAGCGACCAACCGGTTATGAGCCGGGTGCTCTACCACTGAGCTACAAGCCCAAATAATCTTTTGAATATATTATGTTTTATCTATTACTACCGTTATAATACTAAAATTATGCCCATAATTCAATCCCATCCGATAGATCTGATTTATTAAGTTAGACATAAATATATTGATAGGATATAATTTATATAGATTTTAGATTATTTTAGGCTCAAATCTTTATTTTTTTTATTTAATATTTTATCTTTGAGGTGAGGGGTATGAAATATAAGACTAAAGTCGTATTGGAGTGGGTTATTTTCTCGTTTTTGTCAGTAGTGTTAGTGCTCGCACTATCGCTTTTTTTCTATCAAAAAGCCTACGCTGGCAAAATCTACTATAACACCAAGGTAGCAGGTCTAGATGTAAGTGGTAAAACCAAAAGCCAGCTCGAATACATCTTGACTAACAAGATAGAAAGCTTGGAACAAAAAGAGGTTGTTCTCTCTGCGAACGACCAACAGGTAACCGTGACCGTAGCTGAGTCGGGCTTAAGCGTAGATGTGAATAGTGTTCTGGATGACTCTTACGCTATCGGTCGAGACTTCAATTTTTTAAACCAGCTCTACAAATCGGCTACAACAGTATTTGTAAAAAAAGAGATTAAAATAAAAACAATATTGGACGAAGAAAAGTTCTCTTCTCTAATTTCTGAAAAAATCCCCTCTCTGAGCATAGATCCTGCAAATGCAGAGTTAAAAATAGAATCAGGAGAAATAGTAAAGGTGGCCGAAAAGAATGGTCAAAACGTAGATACAGAGAACCTGGAGAACGAGATAGTGGCGTTGATAGATGAAGATGAGTCGAACAACTCATTTGTAATCGATTTAGCCACAACTCCGATAGAACCAGAAATTAAAATTGCTGATTTGGCAGAGGCAGAAACATACGCAAATACCATACTGGTCAAGCAATTATATCTAAACTATAACGGGACAAATTACTCCCCCACTCGTTCCAATATCGGTAATTGGTTATTTTTCTCAGTCGAAGATGGCAAATATTCAGCTTCACTGAGTGATAACGCAATAAAGACCTACTTATCTACCGTGGCTCAGAATTTTGAAATTAAAAAGATCGATAAAAAAATAAACGCCTCGAACAATGAAACTATCGAAGAAGGTCGAACTGGGGTTTATCTCGATAAAACGGGGGCTCTTGCTCAAATTAAATCACAAATCACAAATACAAATACTATAAGAGTTACTCTACAAACATATGAAGAGGCACCCGAGGAAGTAATGATTTTCTCAGCAGAGGGAATAGTCCCCGGTAGATATGAGGGTAAATACATCGATATTGATCTTTCTGGGCAGCAACTTTGTATGATAGAAACTAACAACATATTGGGCTGCTATATAGTATCTTCCGGTAAAGCCTCTACGCCAACTCCGGTAGGAACAAGATTTATTCAAAGTAAACATCCCAAAGCGTGGTCAGCTACATATGGGCTTTATATGCCGTACTGGCAGGCTATGGGAGGAGGCTACGGCATACATGAGCTTCCAGAGTGGCCAGATGGTACCAAGGAGGGCGAAGACCACCTAGGCATCCCCGTTTCTCACGGCTGTGTCCGATTGGGAGTAGGAGCTGCAGAGGCAGTCTACAACTGGACAGATATCGGAACTCCGGTTTATATACATAAATAAAAACCTTATTACTATATAAAAAAACAACGGCTACAAGCCGTTGTTTTTATATATAGATTAGATACTTTAAATATCGGTAGCTGAAACAGATATCTTTGAACCTTTTTTGATTTCTCCAGAGAGCAACTTTTTAGCCAACAAATTTTCAAGTCTATTCTGTATAGCTCGAGCCATCGGTCGTGCTCCCATCTGCGGATCAAAACCGAGCTTAGCAAGCTTCGCTACTGCGTCTGGCAAAACCTCCAATTCCACTCCCTTGTTTTTTTTGATATCCTTTATCAATTTATCCAACATCAAGGTCGCAACCTTGTTTATCTCATCAAAACTAAGCGGGGAGAAAACAACAACCCCTGTAAATCTATTTAAAAATTCTGGTCGATATATATTTTTTTCCTGCAAGTGATTCATCAGTGCCTGTCTAGTTTTTTCATATTCTGCGCCCGAGGAGATAGATTTTCGTATCAAATTGGCACCAGCGTTTGAAGTGGAGATAATAATAGTGTTAGTAAACGAAACTTTTCTTCCAGAGCCATCGGTTAGATGCCCTTCGTCTAAAACCTGCAAAAAGAGGTTTAGTATGTCGGGATGAGCCTTCTCTACCTCGTCAAATAAGATTAGCGAAAAAGGCTTTTCTCGAACTTTTGATGTCAACTCACCCTGCTGTTCATCTCCGCCAATATTTGAGCCAATAAATCGGTATATATCCTGCTTGTTCTGATACTCCGACATGTCGAAACGAATCATCCGATCCTCTTCGCCAAAATATGACTCCGCCAAAGCTTTTGCAGTCTCAGTCTTTCCAACACCGGTTGAGCCCAAAAAGAGGAAAGATCCGATCGGTTTTTTGCTATCAGTTATCTGAGCTCGAGCCCTCCTCATGGCGTTTGCGATTGCGTTTATGGCCTCATTTTGACCTACTACTCGCTTGTGCATCAGCTCCTCAAGAGCAAGGAGCTTCTTCTTCTCGCCTCCCTTGATTTGACTCGAGGGCACATCGTATTTCTCCACTACATAGTCGTCTACGTCTTTTGGAGTAATGATTGTTTTTCCTCTCTCCGCTGCAGCTCTCGAAGCCGCACCATCTAATAATGTAATAGACTTCTCCGGATTTGGGATATTTAGTATATATTTGTCAGCGGCTTTTATCGTCTCCTTTACTGTCTGATATGTAATTAGTGAACTTGTATGATACTCCACTCTAGGAACAACGTCTTCCAATATTCGCACCATCTCCCCCTTGGTTGGCTCAGTAATATTTATCTTAGTAATATGCTGCATCAGAGCACCGTTGGTAGATATATACTTGTTGAAGCTCGAGATGTCAGAAGTTCCGATCAGATAAACCCCATTTGATTCTAGATAGTGGAGCAAAACCTCTGTGGCATTTACCTTACCTGCATCACCAGAAGAGAAAAGATTTTGAATATTATCGATAAACAAGATCATATTGCCAGCTCGAACTGCCTCGTTTAAAACACCTGTAAGCCTGGCTGTTATATCGCCACCGGTTCCTGCTCCAGCCAGTATAGCATCGGTATCTATCTCTACAACATGTTTATTTTTCAATGACCCCATCGCCTTGCCCTCAAGCACGCGCTTAGCAAAACCAAAAACAGTAGTCTGCTTACCAACTCCAGCATCACCAACCAAAATAGCATTGCCACCGGTTTGACGAGTCAGCGCCTCCTCCATACTTTTTATCTCCTTATCATGACCAATAATTTCTAAACCCAAGCCTTTGTGGGATATGGCCTCTGTTAGGTCTGATGAGTACTGTTTAAGCAGGTTGGCATAGCCATAAGCCCAATCGCGCCCAATCCCTCCCGTCAGATGTAAATCGTCGGGATCAATCAATTTCTTTTTGGCTTTTATGCCGTCTCGGATTACATCTGTCTGCCAATAAACAATATTTAGTATGTCCTTTACGTCCAGTCCCAAATCCTCGATATATCTATTTACCTCACTCTGGTATTCACAGATCGCTACAAAAAGATCGCCAACCTCTATCTGATGATGCGATTCTGTTTCAGCGATTTTCAGAGCTCTGGCAACAAAATCAATCAAGCTCTTCTTGGGAGAGATAGCCTTAGCCAATTTTTCAATCTCCCGCCTTGGTACCCCAATTCGAGCCAAGACAAAAGCCATATCTTTCGAATTGCTCAGAGCCAAAAGTAAATCTTTAGAGTTTTTCTTCTGCCAATTTTCGCCTATCCCCCGGCTCCAAACTTTCGCCAGCTCAAACGAAAATACTTTATAAAGATTAAATTCTTCCCCCATCTTCGCTTTTTCTATCGCTTGTTCAATGCCGATAGGTTTTGGGTAACAAAGCTTGATTTTATAGTATGTACGAACTAGCAAATAAAGCACAAATATACCTAAGACAATATAGGCTAAGCCATATATTTGATCTGAGGTTTCTATATAACCACTAATACTGCCGGCTAGGGTCAAAATCGCCCATGCTCCAGCCAACCATACTAAAAGAAATATCGCTTTCAGTGCAAAATTATCGACGATAATAGCTAAATTAACCGCCTTGCCGATAATTGTTCCACTCTTAGTAATTTTCAAATTTTTGACTTGATTAAGCATGGTTTTTATTAAATTAGTGTAAATCCAAAAACAATCGAATATATGGCGAGCAGAGGTAAAATAGGCCAAATGATTAGAGCCGCAACCGAGACTATCAAGGTTGCCGCTTCAGCAAAAATATAAGCCAAAAGAACAAAAGTTTTCATCAAAAAACCGATGATACGAGAAGAGACATTCAGAGACCAAACTTCGAAACGCTGTTTTATTGTAAGACCTTCATAGCTAATCACATCTCTTTTCCACGGCGCAAATAGGGTTTTGAAGAGAATACGAACAGAAAATACATCAAAATTTATGATTTGGATTGCTTTAATATACTTCCAAACCCTAAAATATGCTTCTTTGTAGTACCAGTTTACAAATATCAGACTTAAACTAATATTCCCCTCCAAGTGCATTACTTAATAACTTATAGCCTGAGACGGACAGCCATCTACAGCTTCTTTGGCCTGCTCTTTCTCCTCCGGACTTTCCGGTTGCTTTTTCACTTTCGATTTTCCCTCATCGTCGGACTTGAAAAGCTCTGGCTCAACCCCATAACAGGTTCCGCAGGCGATACAAGAGTCCTCGTCCACTGCTAACTTTTTTTCTTTTTCTGTCATAATTTATTCCTAAGTGTTTAATTAAAATACGGCAAAAATGCACGTATTTGCGCTTAATACTATATTAACAATATTTATCCTTTGTGGGAAGTATTTTCATAAAAGTATGATTAAACCATAAAAGCCCTTGACAAAGAGCAATATTTAATATATAATGGTCTAATCATCAAAAATTGGTGATATCCCGAAAAGGCCAAAATAGCCTTGAGGGGTCAATAAAACAAAACTGGAGGAATTATGAGACGAGTAATCGCAAACGTAGGTTCAGACCAGCATGTAGACTATGAAAGTCTAAATGCTCTAGAAGCTGTATCTATGTCAACTGTAGCCGTGATGGCTGTTGTACTTGGTACAATCTACGGTTCAATACTTTAAGCAAAAGACTTTCTATGTAACAAAAAATCCCCTTCTTGGGGATTTTTTGTTTGTAGACAACAAAACTAGATATTTATTTTTTGATAGAGCGCAGGAGAGCCTTGATTTCACGTTCCTCTAACACTACTTTGCCTTGGTCACTCTTTAACATCGATTCGATCAACGAACTAATGCATGATGCCAGCGAAGAACGAGCGGCTTCGAGCTGGATAAGCAGATCCTCTTCTCTGCGATCTTTGGACACCATATCCTCTATTCCTCGAATCTGGCCCTCTATTCGACGCAATCTATTGTATATTTTTTGATGTTTCATAGTTTGGGCTTTAGTTTTTTAGGTATTAACTTATCTAGAAGTTTTATCCCCAGATATACCCCCCACTATCCACATTATACCCCCCGGCGGTATTAGTTCAAGCGTAAATATCAACCTCAGGCAAACTAGAACATTATTATAAACTCAGAAGGTCTGGGCGGAAAGCGAGAATCACTCCTAAGACGATTATCAGCACTCCCCCGACTAGTTTCATCCACTTCTCGTAACGAGAGCCAACATTTACATATTTCAAGGTAGTAGCAGCAATTACGAAAATTATGATATCGTCCAGCATATAGACCGTGTTGTATAAAGCTAGGTATAAGTATTTTTGAACGGTGCTCAATCCGCTAGAGGCCAGTATCTGCGAGTAGATGACAGGAAGACCGATAGAACAGACCATCTCAACCAAATTTACAGAAAAGGCCAAGGCAATCACACCGGCGATCATCAACCACAGAGAGTTCGACTTAGAAATAGTTTTCATCTTGCCGACCAAGCCTTGTTGCTGTTTCTGGGTGGTAACTTTGCAAACACCGGGTTGATAGTTAATAAAATCTCGGATATAGACAATTCCCGCAACCAGGGCAACAACTGCTATCAAATAGCGAATCGCAGCCACAAAGGAGAGGAAAATGAATGTATTTAAGTAAAGTGAAATAAAGAGATAATAGATAAGCCACGAAGAGATAAGGAAGGATAGACCTATTACAATTATCTTTTTTTTGTTTTTTGTAGATAAAAGGATAGTAATCAGCGCTACCAGCGCCCACATGGCGCAGGGGTTGAAACCGTCAACTAGTCCTAAAACTACGGTAATAACAGGAATTGAAAGATTTGCCGTTTTGATTTCTCCGATAAATGGCAAATCAACACTTCGCTCACCTATCTCGCCTTCAATACAATACAAATTGTATATTGATTCTTTTATATCTAGACCCGTTAAATCATCACCTCCATAACCAACAAAGGTCTGGTGCCCCACAAAAACAGTCGGCACTGCCCTGTCTTTGACTTCTCGCTCTTCGAACATGCTGATCATCTTCTGATAGTTGTCCTGGTTGTGCCAAACCTCGTATTTCTCTACTTCGACTTCAGGATGATCTTTCAATATATCTTCAGACAAATATTTATCAAATTCAGCACAGTGAGAACACTCATCACCATAAAAAACGTAGACTATTTTATCACATTCGTCTGTATGTCCACTCTCACCGTACTCTTTAGCATCACCACTTGATTCACACTCTCCTAAATTTTCAACATCACAAATATCACCCTCAGCCTTAGAAGCAGTCGGTAATAACAAAAAAAGAGCAACCAAAAATGCAAAGGATAAGCTCAAATATTTAAATCTTGTTAACTTTGTCATTAGTATATTTTTATCCAAATAATAAAAGTAGATACATAATCGTAAAGCCGGCAACAAAAGCGACAAGTTGTATCAAAGATTTTCCAGCTCCTTTTTCTTTGTGCAGTTCTGGGACAAGACCTGAAAGAGCAATATATATAAAACCACCGGCAGTCAAAGGCAACATAAGATAAATAAAGCTCTCTATTCTTGTCCCAATCAAGAGAGCAACCACCGTACCAACAACCGCTGTCAAGGCTGAAAGAAAATTGTAAATTATCGCTTTTTTAATCTTAAAACCCGAGTGAAGCAAAACTCCAAAGTCACCTAACTCTTGGGGAATTTCATGAGCTATCACAGCTATGGTAACCGTAATCCCGAGAGGAATGCTAACTAAGTAGCTTGAACCTATCAAAACTCCATCGATAAAATTGTGAGCTGCATCACCTACCAAATTCATAGTACCCAAATGCTTTGGATGCCGATCACAATCGATATCATGGCAGTGACGCCATCGTAAAAATTTCTCAAGGATGAAAAATAACAATATACCGAAAAACAGATAAAGAGAGATAGCAGTATTAAAACTGCCAACTATTTCAACTGCTTCGGGCAAAAGATGCAAAAAAGCTCCTCCTATTAGCGCCCCAGCCGAAAAAGCAACTAAAATGAGTAAGATCTTTTTCAGAAAATCTTTTTTCATAGCTAAAGCCAAAACACCAACTAAAGACAGAACTGAAACTATTATTACACTAGTTAATGCATATCCCCAGACCATAGTAAAAAATATTAATGATTCTATTTAAATCCTAGTACTATCGAGGCTAAATGTCAAAATTACCTTGTCTTGGATTCCTTTACGTATTTTTTGACAATCTTTAACGATTCTTCGAGTTCTTGGTCGGAAAATGGTTTGAAATCAATTTTTGGGTCAATCTGTTTAGAAGCGACAAAATTTTGGATGTAAAATCTTTTTGCCCCTTTTATCGACTTACCTATCTCCTCAAAATCTTTTGGTTCAAGATAAGGCTTCATTACCGTAGTACGAAATTCGTAGTCAATACCGGAGTTCATAATTAGCTTTATGCTTTTTTTAATATTCTTCTCTATCCCATCTTCAGGATACCCAGAAACATCTTTATAATTTTTAAACGGTGACTTGACGTCCATAGCTATATAATCAAGATCTTTGTCTTCAATGATACTCGCTAATACCTCAGGCTTTGAGCCGTTAGAATCTAATTTGACATCGAAACCAAGTGCTTTTATGTGTGAAATAAATTTCTGAATATCAACTTGAATCGTTGGTTCCCCCCCCGTAATACAAACTCCCTGAATTTTGCCGAGGCGTGATTCTAAAAAACGGAAAAACTGGTCCTCGTCCAACAAAGGATTAAATTTTTCCGGCAATACTAGCTCTGGGTTGTGACAAAAACCACAACGAAAGGAGCAACCACGGGTAAATACCGTGGACGCCACTCTGCCTGGAAAATCAACCAGGGTCATCTTTTGAATACCTGCTATCTGCACAAATTCGTATTTCTTATTAGGCACAAGGTATCACGTATTTTATATGCAATTTACTATACGATATCCCTTATACGATTGATCAAACTAATGTTTTCTGCCCAGCCACCACCTTTTCTTTCCCGACGCTTCCAGCCGGGGCTCCAGTCTCCGACTCATCCTCTGGAGTGTTAGAGCTCTTCACTTCAACGGCCTTCTTTTCTTTTTCTTTTGATTCAACCTTAGTAATTTTAACTTTTGGCTTAACATCTTCGACTATACCCTCCAAAAGTGTTTCTTTCTGGACGCTGTCGTCTTCAATCTGTTCATTTTTCTCCGCATCAACTTTAACAGTTTGTCTATCATCAAATTCGGCACGTTTTCCATCGTTCCACTGTTTAACTGGACGAAGATAGCCCACTACCCGTGCATAAACCTCATTTTCTGCGCCACACTTTTCACACTTTTCGACTTTCCCGGCAATATAACCATGATTGGGACAAACCGAAAATGTTGGACTGATAGTAAAGTAAGGCAGACGATAATTGTTACAAACTGTTTTTATCATATTCTTCATGGATTTAATATCTGTTATCTCTTCTCCAACAAAGAGGTGAACTACGGTTCCGCCAGTATATTTTGTCTGAATATCATCTTGAAGATCCAAAAGTTCGAAAGCATCGTCTGTAAAATCTACTGGGAGTTGAGTCGAATTAGTATAGTAAACTGGCGCCCCACTTTCCTGATGCTGTGCTTCGTTAGCCGCCATGATATCTGGGAAAACCTCTTTATCCTTTTTGGCCAATCTATAGGAAGTCCCCTCGGCAGGAGTCGCTTCCAGGTTATAATTGTTGCCTGTTTCCTCTTGATATTTTGATATCTTTTCACGCATATAGTCCATAACCTCTAAAGTAAACTTCTGGCCTTCAGCAGTTGTTATATCGCGACCAAGTAAATTTAATATTGCCTCATTCATCCCAATCAGACCAATTGTTGAGAAGTGGTTGCTCCAGAATTTACCATCGCGTTTTTTAATATCGCGCAAATAAAACTTCGAATAGGGATAAAGGCCAGCATCAGTCATGTCTTCAAGTACTTTCCTCTTTAGCTCCAAACTATCCTTTGCAAGGTCCATAACGTAGGAGAGATTATACAGGAATTCTCTCTTGTCTCGTGAACGATAGCCAAGTCTTGGCAAATTGACCGTAACAACTCCGATAGAACCGGTAAGTGGATTCGCACCAAAGAGCCCTCCTCCGCGCTTTCGAAGCTCTCTGTTGTCTAAGCGAAGCCGGCAACACATGCTTCTTGCATCTTCCGGATTCATATCGGAGTTTACGAAGTTTGAAAAATAAGGAATGCCGTATTTAGCAGTCATCTTCCAGACGTTTTCTAAACGTGGATTGTCCCAATCAAAATCTTTGGTGATATTGTAAGTCGGGATTGGAAAAGTAAAAACTCTCCCTTTTGCATCCCCCTCCGAAACAACCTCTGCAAAAACATCATTGAAAATATCCATCTCTTTCTGGAAATCTTTATATTTATCTTTTGTTGGTTCCCCGCCAACTATTACGTTTTGATCAGCTAAAATTGAGGGTACGTTCAAATCAAGTGTAACGTTTGTAAAAGGAGTCTGAAAACCAACTCTAGTTGAAACGTTCATGTTGAACATAAACTCCTGAATAGCCTGTTTTATCTCTTTTCTTGAAAGCTTGTCGTATCGAATAAACGGAGCAAGCAGAGTATCAAAATTTGATATGGCTTGAGCTCCCGCTGCTTCTCCTTGTAAAGTATAAAAAAAGTTAACGAGCTGTCCTAATGCAGTTTTTAAATGTTTGGCTGGTTTTGATTCAGTTTTTCCAGGGACACCTTTGAAACCTACTCGAAGCAAATCTTGCAAATCCCAACCCACGCAGTAAACTGAGATACTGTCTAAATCATGTATGTGCATTTCGCCGTCTTCAGCCGCTCTTTTGATCTCTGCTGGATAAACTTTTTTTAACCAATATGATTTGGAAATCTGTGAAGCAACATAGTTATTTAAACCCTGCAAGGAATAAGCCATATTAGAGTTCTCTTTGACCTCCCAATCCAGATTACCCAAATACTGTTCAACAATATTTACCTGTTCATCGGCAGCTAATTCGCGAAGTTCTGATCTTTTCTGTCTATACAAAATATATGACTTGGCCGTAGTTCTATACTTTGAACTCAAAAGAACATCTTCAACCACATCTTGCAGCTCTTCCACTGTTGGCATCTTTCTGCGAATTTTATCATTTGCTTCTTTGGCAACTTTCTTCGCCAACTTTCTCGCTTCATCTTCACCAAATTCGCCTGTCGCTTTTCCCGCTTTTCCTATTGCTTCAGCAACTTTTGCTTCGTCAAACTTTACGATTTTTCCGTTTCTCTTTCTGATCTTAGTGAACATTTTCCCTCCAAGGAATTTTTTATTATCGGTTTTTATTTCCAGTTGTTTGTCTGAGTTATTAAAATATACACAATATGTTGTGTTTATGACAAGCCCTTAACCACTATATATAGTGGTAATTTCACTTAAAGTTATCAACAGGCTGAATTATGGCTCCTGCACTAGGTATTATAGAGTAATATTTGAGATATTATCTTGGCTCATATATTTTATAAATTGAGCATCGAGGGATACAAAAAAGACCACGAGTAATTGGTCTTTTAAATAAAGAATAATCTTAGAAGTTTTTGTTAATTGTAATAGAAGTTTCAGCAGTATTGCCGGATGTGTCAAAGGCTTTAGCTGTTAAAGTATAGCTTCCGAGCGGTGTCCCCTCTGCAAGCCAAGTTCTATTTATCGGAGTTCCACTCTGCTCCGCAACTAAAATGCCGTTGATCAAGAACTGTATTTTTTGTACCGCTACATTGTCATTGGCGGAGGCAAATATCGCTAAATTGCTACTATCCCACTCCCACGGACTGCTAGCCGGCTGAGTAATGGTAACAACCGGATCTGTATTATCAACAGGACCGGTATTATTTATCGTTACAGAGATAGATGTTTCGCTATTTTGATATTGATCATGTGCTTTCACCATAATCGTATGCGAACCATTGCTATAGACCGCAGTGTTCCAGCTTGTTTCATATGGAGAAGAAGAATCTGCAGCTAAAAGTGCTCCATCTATATAGAAATCAACATGCGTAACAGATACGTTATCAGAAGCAGAGGCTTGAATAATTACTGGGCCCGAAACCTCAGAACCGTTGACGGGAGAGGTTACTGAGACAGTTGGAGCTGTGGTGTCTTCTGGTTCAGGAATCGCTCCAGACATACCATAAAGCCAAGTTCTAGTTGCCTGCGAGGGCAAACCGTAAGTACCGCTCATCGCATGTTGGCCATAACCTGAAAAGAGATATGAATAATCTTCTGCAATAACCTCGGCTTCACAATTGCCCCAACCTAGCGAATAGTCAACCGCGGTCGTCTCATACGAAAGAGGTCTAACAGAATAATATTCTTCAGGAAATCTCTCCCCCTGCGGCAAGTTATAATCCACCCACTTATGGTACAAAGTATAGTGGTGACCGTATTCGTGAGAAAGAATTAACTTCATATAATCTTCAAAATTGGGAGAGCTTTCATAACCGTATACATTTAACTTTATCCAGCCAAAAGCGGAAGTGATGTTCGAGCCGTTGGCAATATAGCTTCCGGTGTACAAACCACCATATCCACAATCAGAACAATCAATCATCTCGATCTCATACATATATGAGAGATCAGAACTGGTCCAAAGAAGATTATTGCTCAGATAGCTCTTTAATGTATCTCCCAAATTAGGATATCTACCAGTAGTGTCGTTATAGGTAATAGCAGAAGCAGCTCCCGCTCCGGCATAGTCTTGAAGCTTTTCAACATCTTCGTCCGAGATACTTCCGTCGGAAACTATAGTTGCTGTTCCCTCAGAGGTAGAGATTTCCTTGGAGGATCCTGAGCCGAGATACTTTGGTTTGCTCCCAAGCTCCCCTTCTTCTTCATCATCTATTGGTGGCTCCGATATTTCAGGTAATTCTAATTTGATATCCAGACCGGGGCTCGGTAAATCCGGCACGCCCCGATAAAAATAAAATCCCAAGGCACCTCCGACAACAAGCAAAAAAACCACAATCCATACAGTCGGATAGATGAAGTTGAAAAAACGCCTATTTCTCAAGATGTCTCTATAGTCCAAAACCCCTCCCTATTAATTTATTGTGTAAAACTAAAAGTGTTGGCAATCTGATTTAGCATCACATCACTTAAAACATTCCCCGTCTTTGAACTAGTTGAAATATCAACCCCGATAGCTATTTCGGCTGAAGGATTATAGGTAAACATAATATGTCCGCTTGATACATATTGTACGGCATTAGCTTTTTCCATTATAAACTCGATGACCGGTTGGCTATTCACAGTAGCGGTCTTCAACCCCGAAGGTCCACCTTCCCATTCAGAAAAATAACTATTGATAAAATTAAGCGTGACCAAACCACCCATATCAAAAACTTGAACAAATATGCTATCTTCGGTTGTCGTCCCATTATCAGTATTTAAGCTGATTAAATATTTTCGCGCATCCCCATAATCTTGGGAGATTTCCAGAATGTTCCAATCGCTAGAATAGTCAAACTTGAATCCATATTCATTGTTTGAATAGGTTGTTTGACCTGAAATACCCTCATCGTCCAATACCTGGCTTGCCCCATCCTCAGACCGGTTAGCATCATTTTTCAGAATATCTATTTGAATTTCTAATTCATCTATTTGGCTTTGTAGCTCTGTTTTTTCTTCTTCTGCTTTTCTATTTTCTTGATTCAAATAATAATAACTCCAGCCAGCCACCAGGACCACCGCCAATATTACTGCAATGATTACTTTCCAAGCTGTAGACATATTCCTCCTAAATAATTATTGGTTCTCGCTATTCTAGTTCAAAACTCCTCACTTTTTTGTTGATATTACCATTTTATCAAATTTTCCTACGATTGACACCTGGGCTTATTTTTGGTAAGAAGTATGTGCAGACAACCGCCGACTATCATGGATATTTCAGGAGGAGAGACCGATGACAGAAGCGCAGCATGTGAGAGTGTTGATCATCGCAGAAAAGGCTGTGGCCAACACTGCACGCTCCGCGATGATGCAAGCCTTCCCCAACCGATGTCTGATGACTACCGAATCGAGCATCGATGAAGCGAGGAGGACACTCGATGACTATGACGAGAACTTCGACCTGGTGATCGTTGATCTGGATGACATGTCAACAGGGCAAGTGGAAGACACCCTCATGCAGATATGTAGTCGTCGGCCCAACGTCAAGATCATCGCCCTCGGGGAGTTTCAGTTTGCACGCGCTACACGTGCTATCGCCTCCGACGCACTGACGTTCATTCATGTAGAAGGAAGACGCCTTCCGAACCAGAAGCCAATTCCCAAATGGTGGACACTGATAGTACGCGCCGCAAGCGCTGTCGCTACAGGTCTACTAACGATCATTCATCGAGGCGACAACCGCCTACCGAACTGGGGATCGCTTCTCAGAGAGTGGGCGTTGATAGCTTACGCTCTGAGCAAAGAAGAAAGCGCTAAATGACTGGACAAGACAATCCGGTTGCCAAGAGCAACCACGGACCTCGTAGGTCGCCCCGCTCGGGCGACCTGTTTGTTTTTATGCGATAATGTAACAGATGAAAAAATCTAAAATAGTCTTTTTAATACTTATAAATATCGTCTGGGCTGTGGCAGCTCTTATTTATGACATCCCAGCAATTGCCAAAGTCCCTATCTATTTTTGGCCGTTTATCGTTATCTGTCCCGCCTACCCCACTCTCCTGGCAATTACTTGGTGGCAAATATATAAAAATAAGAAACCAAACAACTATTTACTTGCCTTCGCCGCAATTCCAAGCGCTGCTTACCTTATAGGTGCTCTCATCTTTTATCCAACCACTATGATACTTAGTGGTTTTAGTTGGTTAGATTTCGGACAGATATTCCGGGTAGCAGTCTATGGACTACAGGGAGCATATTTACTTAAAAAATACCCAATAAAAAAATCACCACTAATTTTGGTGACGGTTTTTCTAATAATCTCTTTTATAATTCAATACTCAACTAAAACGTATAACTATATAAACTTATCGGTTCTTAGCGATATTATATCATTAATAGGATATTCTTCTTTGGTTTTGATGTTATTTGCACTCTTATTTAAAAAGTTGAAATAACAAGATAAGCGTAACTAACTTTATTTTGCTATAATTCGAGTATGGATATTAGAAAAAAACTTATAATATTTTTATCCGCCCCTACTGGTCTGCGACCACGGATTCTGCTTGGACTTTTTTTGATTGTTACAATATTGGCTTCCCTGTATTTGACTTCAAAAATAAATAATCTTTCTTTTACCGCAAATACTGAGAATGATATATTGACAGATTATTCAAAAGAGCAAGCATTGATTGCAGAAGAAGAAAGCCCAAATGAAGAAACCGCTACTACTCCTAAAAAAAGCAGCTCGAGTTCTAGCAGTACAGCAGATACATCGGAAAACAGTTCTCCCACCGCTGCTAACGATGAAACGAGTAGCCCAGACGATGACAGCGAGCCAGATACTCCAACCTTTGTCGCTTACTATGCCGACAATCAATCCGATAGCGACGAAGACGATGTGCGCCACCTGTCTGTCGTAAACAAGATATTAGCAACTAGCGCTAATCCAGTTTTCCACGCTGGAGATATTATGGAAGATGGAACCTTGGACAGTTGGAACCGCTTCTTGAATATTGCAGACCCACTGCTTTCAACAAAGACTTTTTATGCCGCACTTGGTAATAATGATCGTGTAGTCGGTGATTCGACAACTCCCTCGCCCTATTTTTTAGATTATTTTAATTTTCCCGGCAATGAACAGTGGTATTCTGTTGACTACGGCAATTTACATATGGTAATACTTGACAGCGCTTATTCCGCCTCCAGCCCATCTCAACTCTCCTGGCTAGCTTCCGACTTGCAAAACGCAGAATCACAAAACAAGGTAACAGGAGTAATGTATCACCACCCAACATTTGCTAGTACTGTCAGTTCATATTTGAATAGCTATGGTGCAGATTTTGTAATAGCTGGTCACATACATACCTACACTAAATTAGAAAGTAGCGGAGTTTACTACTTCACTCTCCCCGGTGGCACCTCTATCGGCTACGCCCTAGCGAATATTTATTCAAATTCAGTAAACATCACCTTCTATAATAATAGTGGTGGAGTAATCGAGAACTCTTCTTTTTCAGCAAGATAATTTCTATTCTATTATCATCTTGATTGGATATTCTCTGCTTTCAGCATCCACAATCTACATATCTATCAAAAAATATCACTCATTACGAAGGGCTTGAATCGGATCAAGTTTTTGGGCTTTTCTCGCTGGAATAACTCCTGCAAGGAAACTTAGGGCTCCTAAGCCAACGACGACCATCAGAACATCTTGCAAAGTCAAAATAATCACTCCATTCTCAAAACCGTATTCGAGTAGTTTATCTTTAAAAATTCCATTTATTATCTCTTGAGTTACGAAAGCGAACATCGAACCCACAATCGCCCCGATTACACCGATAATTATTGCTTCATATGAAAATAATCTTCGGACATTTCTGTTTGACATACCAAGCGCTTTTAAAAGACCTATTTCTTTTGTTCTTTCGTATACTGACATCAACTGAGTGTTAATTATCCCAAAGGCAGCAGCTAGAAGTGCGATAACGCTAAAGCCACTGAGCGCTAGAGTTACCGTGCTTAAAACAGAGGAGATAACCTCCGTAAGATCAGCCAAACTGCTTAGTTCATATTTATCATTAATATCCTTCACAGATTGGCGAACCGAGTCTTCCACCTCGGGCGAAGCAAGTAAAATTGATGCAGATATGAATTTATTATAATTTTCACTCTCTCTCTGTTCTAAATCGTAGATTTTCTTCGCCGCTTCAACGCTTATCACTGCTTTGCCGCTATCTGGTGTTATCTGCTCAAAACCGATATCGCCACTTGCTGTGATACCAACAATGCTGAACTCTTGTTCCTCTATTTCATTTTCTGAATTGATAAATCCTAATGTAATTTTCTGGCCCACCATTTCATCAGCTGTTTTGTCGAAAGATTTCAAATAGGTATCAGAGAGCACAACGTCTTGGGCCTTCCACTCATCTGGATAACTCCCAGCAACAGCATCAACTTCGCCGTATGAGCGGATGCCTAAAGTGCTGACAACATATTTTGTATCCTCACCAACTAGATTCAAATATTCTGCAGATAGTTCGTAATCTGGCCAAACTAACTTTGCTCCTTCGACCTCTGCAAATTTGTTAATATCTTCTTCATTCATAAGTTCGATATTCGAAGAACTTTCTGGTCCCCTTCTCAAAGCAGTCACTATCTTTTTATTTTCATCGTAAATCGCGACACCTGGCTCATCTTCTTGGTCCGCCAACAATCTCACACTCAAGGTTGGATCGGCGACACTATCCAATTGTCCATTTACACTATCTTGCAGGGCATTGCCCAAACCTAGAGTTAGCACCAACGAAACAGCGCCAATAGAAAGTGCTAAAACGGTTAAAATGGTTCTGGATTTGTTTCTATTTAGATTTCTAAATCCTTTTTTTATTATATCGATTGACTTCATATTTTCACCCCAGATCCCTTATGGCCGGTTATCTTTCCATCTTTCAAGGTAATGTTGTTTGAAAATCTTTTCGCTAAATCATGATCATGGGTTACCACAATCAAAGTTGTCCCAAGTTTTTTATTTATATCAAAAAGAATATTCTCTACATTTTCACCTGTTTTGGAGTCCAGGTTTCCAGTTGGCTCGTCGGCAAAAAGGATTTTTGGCTCGCCAACTATTGCTCTAGCTATGCATACTCTCTGTCTTTCGCCACCGGAAAGTTCGTTTGTTTTATTTTTTGCTTTGTCATCTATTTCCAATATTTTTAAAGCTTTTTCAACTTTGTTTCTTCTGTCTCCCTCGCCCCTTATTTCTAGAGGCACCGCAACGCTCTCCATTACTGTCTCCTCTTTTTGAAGATAGAAGTCCTGGAAAATAAAACCTACTGAGTAGCTTCTATATTTGTCGATCTCTTTTTGACTTCGAGACCAAAGATCCCTGCCTTCAACCACTATGGAACCACTCGTGGGTCTGTCTAGGCCTGCTAAGGCATGCATGAGAGTCGACTTACCAGACCCCGACTTTCCGATAACAGCCAGATCTTCTCCTTCTGAAATAGAAAAAGAAACTTTTTTCAAAGCTTCAAACTTAGTCTTCCCCTTTCCATAAGTTCTGGTGACTTCCTTAATCTGAATCATAAAGTTATTGTATCAAGTTTGTTTATACCAATCCACACTATATTAATACAATATCAATTCCTTTTTATTACAAAGTTTTTTGTCTCCACAATATCACTTCTTAAAAGCCCTCTTTCTGTTTTTTTAAAAAAGGTTAAAGAAGCACCGATTCAACCATTACGGCCCACCAAAGAATCAGCCCAATAGTACTAAATGTCATCACGGTCTTTTTGACTGAATCATATTCTTCGGTTGCTGGCTTTGCAGTCATAAGCTTTTTTCTAGTAAATAACTTTAGATAAATTGAGTTTAATATTAGTACCGCAATAGTCACATATTTCACAGTTAGCATTGTTTGGTCCATAGGCCAAGTTACCAATTGGTTAAGCCATATTCCAGATCCGATAAGTAGGAGCAAGCCTATAACGATAAACTTTCCGAATACAGGTGCAATTTTTTTGACCAAGAGCTTCAAAGAATCAGTTTTCTTGGCCAAAACCTCAATAATGTAAAGAAAAGTAACTCCCCCAACACCCAAGGCTATTCCCGCATCATGAAGAAAATTAGCAATTTGCAAATCCATAATATCCTCTTTCTAGTTAATTATTGTAAATTGTCACATACATATTCTTTTTCTCTGGTAAATCTCGCCACTTGCCGGATCAACATATAATACTAGTTCACATGCAAGTGTTGGAACTTCCCACATTAACCCTCTCGAGTCATATTCATATCCGTATGACTGACTAAAAGAATCATTGTTTTCAAGACGAATAGAACTAATCAGATGCGATGTTTTGTCATTTAAAATATCCAAACCTTTCACCGAATTAAATACTTCTTGTCGAGTAACCTTAACATCATATTCACGCAGAGGACCATAAACGCTTTCCGGTAAATATCTCCCCTCTCCGTTTGAAGTCAATCGAAATCTTCCGCTGTTGGCGCCAGTGTCTTCTTCTTTAGCCCTTCCTATGACTTCACTATTTATTTCAACATCATAAGCTAAGAGAATTTCATGCTCGGTCTGATGAAAAATAGTGATATTGCCAATATGCTTTTCAATGTATTCAGTCGAAAAGCAACCGGATTGATTAAACCAATACTCTACTGCCTCAATTGGGTTACTACCTTCTAATTCTTCTACCACTTTACATGTCCCTGTTGGTGCAGTTTTACTGACGACAGGACTATTTTCAATATCCTCTATTTCGGGGTATTTATCATAACAAGGATTGTCATAAAGATGGACATGGGGATATTGTGGTGGGTCTACCTTGAAATAAAATGTATAAATTAGAACACCAGCGGCAATAATGACTATCGATAATATCAACCAAATCCACCACCTCTTTTTCTTGGGCGGAGTGTCAAAGCTTTGTGAAATTTGCGAATTAATTTGATCTTCCTCGGAAAATTGATCTTGTTGGTCCATTGCTCCTCCTTGGTTAGCCCTTGTCCGTATTATACCTTTTTTAGCAAAAGAGCTAAACGCCTCATACGAGTGAGGCGTTTAAGCTAGACAGAGCTTTGATACTGAATCTTTACATATTCGCTTATTTTTGATAATATTTCACTTGTAATCCCCGATAGCTTCCGTCTCGCTTCCGGCGAGCCGAGACCTCGGCTTAATTTATTAAGACGGGCAATGGCACATGTGGCATATATACATATTGTTAAGTCAAAACTACCCAAAGACTTATGTCGGAATTACTCAAGACGTAAACAAACGCTTGTCAGAACACAACAACGGAAGTAATCTGTATTCAAGGAAGTACAAACCTTGGAAAATTCTTCACACCGAGATATGTGAATTAAAAACAAGTGCACTTAAGCGTGAAAAATATTTCAAATCTCACGCTGGAAGAAAATATATGAAAAAACATTTGTTTAATAATCCCCGATAGCTCAATTGGCAGAGCGCTTCGCTGTTAACGAAGATGTTGCTGGTTCGAGTCCAGCTCGGGGAGCCAAAGAAAAACTGCCACCATATGTGTGGTGGTTTTTCTTTTTCTGTCTTAACGGCTGGGTAAGAACCGAGGAACTCGAACTAAGTACTTTATTCTGATAATCTGTAATCACCATGAATAGTAAAAATAAAATTGAAGATTTAGGGTATACTCCATTTTTCGAAGCTGGTAGAAATCAGCTCGATTTAGGTGATTTTTCGATTGCCAGAGTTATCTCTGAATTCAGAGGGGCCTACAAGGTAAAAAATTTAGAGGGAGAATGCTTCGCCAAATTAACCGGTAAACAGGCACATGAAGGATCGTCGAGGGAAGACTATCCTGCAGTTGGAGATTGGGTTGCAATCACTGAGCTCGATATAGGCCTTGCCACGATCCAAGGCGTATTGCCCAGATCAACAGTTATAAAAAGAAAATACGGAGACAAAAATAGACCTGGAAAGAAAGATGGAGTCCAGATTATCGCCACCAACATCGATGTTGCCTTCATTGTCGAATCGGTAGATCGAGATTACAATTTGAATCGTTTTGAGAGATATTTTGTCATTGTTAAGGATGGCGGAGTCAAACCGGTGATCATCTTGAACAAAATTGATCTTATTCAAAAAGAAAAGTTGGATGAAATAGTAATTCAGATTAAAAATAGGTTCCCAGAAGTTAAAATAATTTTAACCAGCGCCGACAATAACGAGGGAATTTCTGAACTTATAAGTTTTATAAGCAAAGGAAAAACATACTGCTTTCTCGGTTCATCTGGAGTCGGAAAATCGTCTTTAATCAATAAGCTTCTGGGCGAAGACACAATAAAAACCGGAGATATAAGTTCGTATTCAGACAGAGGGAAACACGTTACCACCGGCAGGCAGATGTATTTTTTGGAAAACGGCGGAATTGTAATTGATAATCCGGGAATACGCGAAGTAGGCTTGAGCGATGTTGGCCTGGGAATCGACTCCTACTTTGATGAGATCGAAAGCTTGTCTCAAAAATGCAAATTCAATGATTGCACACATACTCATGAAAAAGGCTGTGAAGTTATTGACGCTGTAAAATCTGGGAAAATAGATGGGGAGAAATACTCCAGTTATATAGACTTAAGAAAAGAAGCCGAATATTTTGAGATGAATGATGTTGAAAAAAGAAAAAAGAATCGACAGGTCGGAAAGTTTATGAAAAATGCGAAGAAAGAGCTGAAAGATCGCAGGCGAAAAAACAGATAGCCAAGAATTATAACAAGAAATACGGAGAGATAAAACCATCGAAAGGTGGTTTTCTTGACTTTTTGGAATAGATGGGATAACTTATTTCATGCTCGTATGATGTCAAATCTCGACGGAGGACACTATGACAACGCCGAAAAACAGTGGCTTCAGAATCGACATCGACGAAGAGCTGTGCCCCCATGAGCTTTGGGTTGAGATAGTGAATCTCGGCACAGAACTGGTCCGTACTCCTGGACAACCCCTGAGGGCAGCAATCGCTGCTGCTTACTGGCGATTAACCGGTGCAAGGGAAAACATCAGCAGAAACTCAGTCATCACTGTGAAAAGTTACGACAACGAGTCCTCAGAACCATCAATCAAGATCACCGTCGACCCCGCCTAAGACGCAAAGCAGAGGGAGAACCGAGCCGTTCGTGCACATGCGCGATCGGTTTTCTCATTTTTAATATAATATATTATACGATTGATATCAATCCAAATAGTAGCTATAATACAAACTGTAAATTAACTTATTGAGGGGTTCGAGTAAAATCGAAAACTACTAATGAGAAATATTAAAACTTTGCTCTACTTTGCACTCGGTTTCATGATGGTTGGAACTCTATTTTTGGTTGTCGGAAACACTTCAGCTGAGACCCATACTCAAGATAAGGCTTGCTTCAACACCAACACAGGTTATTTTGAGATTCTAAAGAGAAACGGTGACGAATATTACCAACCATTTACTCCGACTCAAAATAGACTCGATCAAGTTGTGGTTAAGCTTGCTTCTAATCCAACTGATGACGGTGGTTCTGGCACGGCCTATATGTGGATACGTGACGGCGAGGAAGTTATCGCTCAGAAAACCATTGATTACGTTGACTTAAAATCTAGCTCTCCCCAATACTTTTATTTCAATAACTGGAATGAAGGCAATGTGATAGAGATTACTCCAGGCCACACTTATAATATCCGTATGGGCACAAATCAGCTAGATGGTTTAAACTGGCTTTACTGGTACACCGCAGACACTGGATGCGAAAACGACGGCAACGTGGCCTACAGAGATGGAAACCCGACCGAATACTATATGGATTTCCAAACTTGGGGTTGGACTGTTAGTGAACAGGGAGAAGATGAAGGAAGCACGCCTGCAGAAGACTCGACAGTCGATCAGAGCTCATCAACTACAGACACAACCCCTGTTGAGACCTTAGGCGAGGAAGACTCCTCTATTGCAAAGCCTTCCAATCTGTCAGGTGAATACACAGAGCTAGACAACAAGAGGGGCATAAACTTGACTTGGAAAGCCTCGAGCGCTGATAACATCGACGGCTACAAAATATTCAAATCCGAAGATAAGAGCAAGAACTATAAAAAAATAGCCCAAATAGGAAATAATTATTTGGAATACCTGGATGAAGATATCGAGGCTTCAACTACCTACTACTATATAGTACGAGCTTATCTCGGCTCCTCTCAATCAGCTAGCTCCAACATCGCTACGGCTACAACCCCCGAAGATGTAGGCCCCAACAGACCACAGTCGTTGCGAGTTCTAGATTTTGGAGAAGAGTATATAGAAATCGCTTGGACAAAAAACAGTGAGGAAAATCTGGCTGGGTATAGCCTGATAATAACCGATAACAAAGATTTGATTTCTTCTGCAGAGTTATCCAAAGATGACCAAACTTATAAATTTAAGGATCTGGATGCAGGAACAATTTATACCATAACCCTGATTGCTAAAAATGATAGTGATAAATTCTCCCCTTCGGCATCGATCGTACAGACAACAGCTCTTGAAGATGGAAGCTCCTACGCACTAACTACAGCGGTAATTCTGCTCGGACTCGGTGGAGTCGGCCTGCTTTTGTTACTAATACTCCTAATTCTTAAGAGGCGCAGAGAAGAACAAGCCTAAGTAAAAACCTAGAACAATTAAAAAATACCTCAGATGAGGTATTTTTTATATCGAAGTGATCAATATGTTATTTCAAGTAATCTAGTAAATCTATCGAGCGATCATGCTTCTTTAGTTTCTGCAGAGCCTTAGCCTCGATCTGTCTTATTCTCTCACGCGTTACGCCAAACTCCTGACCAACTTCCTCCAAAGTATGCGTCCTACCACTTTCAAGCCCGAAACGCATCTTCAAAATCCTCTGCTCCCGAGGCGACAGCTCTGACAAGAATTTATCTATATGAGTTTTCAAAAGCTCATGTACTGCAGCATCTTCCGGTGAAAGGTTTTTGTCATCTTCTATAAAGTCACCTAGCTTTGAATCCTCTTCCTCGCCCACCGGTGCTTCAAGCGAAACCGTTTCCTGTGAAATTTTTAATATATGTTCTACTTTATCAAGAGGCAAGCTCATCTCCTGAGCTATCTCCTCCGGTGTCGGCTCGCGTCCCAAGTCCTGAACCAACTGTCTTTGGGTTCGTATCAGTTTATTTATTGTCTCTATCATATGTACTGGAATTCGGATGGTTCTTGCTTGGTCAGCTATAGCCCGAGTTATGGCTTGGCGAATCCACCAAGTAGCATAGGTAGAAAATTTATATCCCTTTTTGTAATCAAACTTCTCAACCGCTCGCATCAGACCGGTATTTCCCTCTTGGATCAGGTCGAGCAGCGACAATCCTCTTCCGATATATTTTTTAGCAATTGATACTACCAAACGCAAGTTGGCCTCGGCTAGTTGCTTTTTAGCAACCAAGTCGCCTTTTTCAATTCTCTTAGCCAAACGAACCTCATCTTCGGTTTTCAAAAGCGGAATCCGTCCTATCTCTCGCAAGTACATCCGAACAGAATCGTCATCTATCCCCTTCATATTCAGTACATCTTTGTCGCCGTCTATGGTCTGCTCCAAAATTCCCTTTTTGTCGCCCTCTTGGAACTCGACACCTTTAGAAAAGAGATAATCAAATATCTCGTCAGCAGTTTTTATATCTTTTTCAGCCTCGGGCATAGTCTGAACTAGCTCGCGTACAGTTATGTAACCGTGAGATTTACCTTTTTCGATTAGAGAATTTATCTCAGGTGAAAACGGTAACGGATCTTCCTTCACAAGTTGTATTACTTTTTTGGCCACAAAATAGTATTTAATATTGGAAACTACTCTTTACAAAGCTAATATTAGCAAATTATTCCCCTTTTAGCAACTCAGAGAATTCTTTTAAGATAGCCGCAGCCTCTTTTAAATCACCTTTGCTTTCGGCTTCCTTGATTCGATTTGCATATAGCTCCTTTATCTTCTCTTTGTTTTTGGTTTTGGTTTTTAAAAGTAGATATTTCAACTCCGAGAACAGATCCTCGTCAGAAGCCTCCGAAAAATCTCTCTCTATAGTTACTACAATCTGATTTAAATCATCTTTCCATTTATCAAGAGATTCCTCTTTTTCTATAACCGCTTCCACGATTTTGCTATATTTCTGATCATTCTTGAAGCTCTCCATTATTTTCAAATCCACCTTAGTTAGTTTTTTTATAAAATCTTTTTTAAAATACAAAAGCCCCAAAATCCTCTCTAGATCAGAAAGCTCCAAAGTTTTGATTGGTTCTTCTTCACTAGGGTTCTTCTTGCTCTCCTTGGTTTTCTCGAGAGAATCCATCAAGACTTTCTGGGAAACTGCTAATTTCCTAGACAGGTAATCTGCATAGTGATCTTTTTCTATGTCTGAGTAGATGTTTTTTATCACCGGCAGTATCTCTTTGGCAATATCTTTCTTGTCAATAACCGAAAGATTTTTTTTATTCAGAATCAGAAGATCGATCCAATGTTCGAGTGCCGGTTTTGCCTCCTCCACTGCCCGAATCCAGTTTTTTGGGTCCGCTTTTATCGCCTCATCTGGATCTTTGTAGGCCTTGGGAAGAGAGATTATCCTAACCGAAACATCATTTTCAAGCGCTATAGTGATCGCTCGCTTCATAGCTATCTCACCCGCAATATCACTGTCGAAAGAAAAAGCAACGTCTTTCGCATATCGAGTTAATATTTTGAGTTGCTCTACACCGATTGCTGTGCCTGAGGTAGCAACCACGTTTTTAAACCCAGCTTGATGGCAAGCTATCACATCCATATTTCCCTCCACCATCACCGCCAAATCCTCCTGTTTTATCTCCATTTTAGCCTTATCTAATCCGTAGAGGATCTTCCCCTTATGGTAAATCGGCGAATCCGAAGAGTTTATGTACTTTGCACCAGCTTTCGGGTCTGTGTCTGGTTTCATCGTTCTAGAGGTAAAAGCAACAGTATTCCCCATCACATTATTTATCGGAAAAGTAATCCGATCTCGAAAGCGATCATAGAAGCTGTCTCTATTGCCCATAACCGCAATCCCCGCCTTAGCCATCTCCGTCTCCTTATAATCCTTTGTTTTAAGAAATTTGATGATAAAATCCCAGGAATCGGGAGCATAACCGATTTGAAACTCTTTTATAGTTTCATCGCTCATTCCCCTCTTTTTTAAGTATTTCCGAGCCTTGTCGGCTTTCGGGTGATCTAGCAGTATTTTGTGATAAACTTTTTTAGCCCAGTCATTTATCTCAAAAAGATGAGTTTTCTGGTCTGGTTTGTACTCCTTGCCACCATGCTTTACCGAAGCCGGTTTTAGATCAACTCCGGCCTTGTCAGCTAAAATCTTTAGAGCGTTATAAAAATCTACTCCCTCTATCTTCTCGATGAAGGTAAAGATATCTCCACCTTCTCCACAACCGAAGCATTTGAAAGATTGCCGTTCCGGTGAAACCATGAAAGAGGGCGTCTTTTCGTTGTGAAAAGGACAGTTGCCCTTCATGTTGACACCAGCGCGTTTCAAAGTAAGATAGCTGGAAACTACCTCGACGATATCCAATCTCTCTTTTATTTGTTCGATTTCATTCATAGGTAGTATTAATATATCACAAAAATTGAACCGCGCTACGGCGGTTCAATTTTATCTGACAATCTGAGAACTTTTCTACTTGTCTGTAGCGCCTACATAGATACCGACAAGACCAACTACAATCTTTACGATTGCATGCCAGGCTGGCTCAGTAGCCATCTCCCAGGCTGGTATCAAACCTGCGATACCCATTAGCAGAACCAAAACACCGATGATGATAAGTACTGTCTTTGACATCTTACCTCCCCGATTAATAATTTATTCACTAATAGCTTATGAATTATGATGATATTTGTCAATATTTACTTCTTCTTATTTAACCAAATTTTTCGAAAAGTCGGTAAAGCCAGAGTCGAGAGCATGAAACCAACCGTTGGAACTATAGCGTTTAGCCAGGGATCTGTAATATTTATTGCCCACATGTAGATTCCGATAGAGAGAAAAGTGAAAATTCCAATTATAATCCTGCGAGTCCAGCTTGTTTCCCAACCCTTATCCGCCTCTACTCGCCTATTTCTATCCTCTAGAGCTTCTACTCTTTTTCCAAGTTCATTTTTTTCCATTTTTTTTCTTTTTCTTTTTCTTTACAAGTTTTGAGGCTCCGAGCAGTGCTGGCTCTTTTGTCTTGGAAACTATGACCTTTACTCCCAAATCCTTAATCTCTGACTTAAACAAAAAATATGAATTTGTGATTGAACCACCCAAGATAATTATCTCCGGACTATGCTCTACTATCAAAATCTCTAAAGCCTCTTTCAAGTGTTTGCCTAGATTGGAGAAAGCCTCAATTGCTTTTTTGTCTCCCTCTTCTGCCAAGGTTTGCATCTTTTTAGAATCTTTCTTGTATTTATCTAAAAAATATTTCCCACCGCAATAATCCTCAAAAGTTTTGTCTAAAAACTTTCTATCGCTGAATTCCACATCTTCCCTACCATATAAATTTATAATCTGACCGTTGTTTATAGCTGCGACCCCCATGCCAGTGCCAAGAGTAACTGCAATCACGCTTTTTCTCTCTTTGGCGCTTCCGAAATAAAGCTCTCCTAGAGCAAAACAGGCCGTATCGTTGTGAATACCTACCGGTAGACCATAAACTTCCTCTAAATATCCCTTGAGTCCAAACTCTCGAAGCGAAGGTATGTTGGTTGTTTTTATTACTTCGTCGTTTTTTGAATCTATCTGCGAGGGAAGACCGAGCCCGATACCTTCGATGTCAGCACTCATTAACTTATCTACAATGCTTGAAATTTGACTTAAAATATCTTCCAAATCGCCAGTTGCGTTGGTTTTTTCAACTACAACATTAGAAACCTTACTTCCATCGACTACTCCCGCCTTTATCTTCGTCCCTCCGACATCAATGGCAATTATTTTCATGATTTTTCCTTATAAGTTCTTATGTGTGCATCGACATTTCTCGCGGCCAATTCAAGTTTTCTTACAAGACTAGACAACTCATCAATAGAAGCCGCATCTTTGTCTGCGCCAATACAATCTTCAAGAATCTCTTGAACATTTGCCAATCTATTCGTATCCTCACTTGAAGAAGTTCTCTCATTGCTTGCGATCAATCTTGAAAGATCGCTCTGTTTTTGAATACATTCTGATAGCAAATCATCAAACCTTGTCAACAGATACGATCTCTCGCTTTCTGGATTTTCTCTCCCAGGACGATCACCTCCAAAATATCTATCTGGTCCCATGTTTGTAAAATTTATTAATATTTTTTTTATCTATATAAATGTCGAAAAACTATCTAACTGTTTGCTCTGTATCTGGTATGCTACCTTCAAAATTTAACGATCCCTCCGAAAATTCTGCGCTGTTTGCAAAAAAACCGCTAACCCATGCCAGTTTTTCGTTGATAAAATCTACCAGATATCCTTTTTTACCTGAATATTTGGAAAGCTCCGAATTGATATCCTCCGCGTATGAATTTTCCAACAATTGGTTGTCTTTTACGGAGAGAAGAAGCCCTGTCGGAACCGAATATCGTCCCATCTCGACCGACAAAAAATCGAGAGTTGATATCTTGTTATCAGAGAGTGACCCAGTTGCATGTAAATAAAAGGGAGTCTCGCTCGGCATAAGGTAGAGTCGATCAATTACTTCACTAGGAACACCGATACCGGTGCAGTAACCACGAAGTCTTTCTCTATTTACTATGCCTGTCATCTCGACAGTATTATCGTCGTTTATCCTCATTTGTACACCGTTGACTGGCCAATGTTTCCACGGTCGATCGTTGAGCAAGGCTGAAAGTTCGGCCGAACTCCAAGAAGTTGTTGTTTCGTGCGTGCCCTCGAACTGAATGCTAGATTCATCTGGAGTAGATGCATCTAAAACCGCATACTCAGCTCCGCTTTTCTCTATTGCAATGTTCAAATCTTCTTCACTATATGTAATTCCCAAGTCTTTTGGTTTGTCCCAGCCGAAGATTCCACCGATTACCGGCAGATATCCAAGGTATGCGAAGGCCAGAGAAATAACGATTACTAGAGTAATGACAATGCTCAAAAATACTTTCATTCCTTTTTTCATAACGGTAAATTTAATAGTGAGCAAACCCATTATAGCAGATAATGCAAGACTACGCTCCTGGGTGATTGAATTTTGGGTCAATTTTTGGTAAATTCTTTATGTCCGAGGAAGAAAAATGAGCTTATATGAAATTATGAAATATTTTGTCTACATGCTAGAAAATACCAAAGGAAGACACTACGTCGGTATAACCACAGAGCCCAAAAGAAGATTGGTCGAACACAACGAGGGTTCTGCCAAATCGACCAGACCCTTTGGCCCATGGAAGATGATTTATACTGAGGAGCATGGTTCGAGAGCAGAAGCTTGCAGCAGAGAGTGGCATTTGAAAAACTCAAAAGGCAGAAAAGAGAAATTGGATATCATCCATAAATATGGAGAGGTCGCATAGTGGTCTAGTGCGCACGCTTGGAAAGCGTGTAAGGTCGCAAGATCTTCGAGGGTTCGAATCCCTCTCTCTCCGCCAGATATGATTTACCAATGAAATTGGTGAATTGTATCTGATGATAATGGATTCGAATGGCGGAAGCACGACTGGTGCTGAGCCGGGGTTGAGAAATTTTTCAGCAGAAAAATATTCATGACCGAATCCCTCTCTCTCCGCCAATATTAGCATTATTTCAACCAATATGCTTACTGAAAATCAAGAAAAATATTTGTTAAAAATTCCTACAAATAAAATTGTCAGAATTATTCCTTTTGATCCTAATGTAGTAGAAATTGTAAACGGAATAAAAGATCAAATTAGTCGCGCAGGAATAAACCTGGAAGTTAAATTCATCGGTGCTGCTGCTCTAGGAATTTCGGGACAGGGAGATATCGATTTATACATTTTTTGTCCAAAAAGAGATTTTCAAGTTTATCTTCCAAATTTCGAACTAATTTTTGGCAAAAAGGTTGAAGGAATTGGCTCTATTAAATGGAAATTTGACCGAGGTGGCCATGAAATCGAGATGTATCTTACTGACCCAACTACACCAAGCATGCAAGATCAATTAAAGGTTTTTGAAATTCTTAATAATAACTCCAAGCTTTTAGAAGAATATGAAACAATTAAATCATCAGCCAATGGGAAGACATTCCGTGAATATATGAAAATAAAATATGAATTTTACAACAAAATTATCAATTAAAAATACGAGCGATCTAGTCACGAAACTACAAAAACACCTCAAGGGTGATTTTTTTATCTATGGTGCTCTGTCCGGGGTGAATCCCCGGCCAGTCGGTCATGCAGGCGCGAACGCCTACTCTTCCTTCCTGTTCTTGAATATGAACCTACCACGTCCCACGATCCTGGCTCTCTTTTTGCCACCCCTGTCCCGGCCGCGGCCTCTCGGTTTGTCGTCTCCCTGATTCTGAGACTTTCCAGCTGCATCGCTCTTGCTGGCCCTGGGCATCTTGCTCGCCTCCCGCGACTATGCGTCTGGTGAACTTATTAAGAAAATACCAAAATACAGCTTTTTTTGCAAGATAGGACGTCTTTCACTAAACGGCTCACCCCCCCCTGAGCCGTTTAGTACTATGCATTCACTCTTCATACAAATGACTAAACGCCTCATACGAGTGAGGCGTTTAGAGAAAAGACAAATTAAAATAGCCCGAACGCCTCAATCGCTGAGCCGCTCCAGCCTCGAAAATTGTATATTTATCGATCTATTACTCTTGAGAGCAGTAGCTTCTTCTCGATTGAAGCTATTATCTTTCTGGTTTGCAGGATTCTGTCAGGCGTTACCGAAACTGAAGTTGTGCCTGCCTTGACCATGGTTTCCACTATCTCTGGAAAATCCGAAGGAGCCTGACCACAGATAGAACAGGTTATATTGTGTTTTCTACAAGTTTTTATCACATACTGAATTGAGAGTTGGACCGCTTCATCTCGCTCGTCGTAATGTGGTCCAAGTTTTTCATTGTCTCTATCAACTCCAAGTGTTAACTGAGTTAAGTCGTTTGAACCTATGGAGATACCGTCGATTCCAAGTTTGATGAACTCTTCGAGCAAGATCACGTTCGAAGGCACTTCGCACATCATCCAAAGTTTGAAATCTGGTCCGCGAACCAAACCTGAATCCTCTACCAGCTTCTTAACCTTGGCCATCTCATCCACAGTTCGAACAAAAGGTATCATCATCCAGAGATTTTTCAGATCCTGCTCTTCTCGCACTTTCTTGATAGCTTCAAGCTCCAGCGCAAAAAGCTCTGGTTCAGCCAAATAACGAGAAGCACCGCGATAACCTATCATCGGATTAGCTTCTTGGCCTTCATACTTGTCTCCACCCTTGAGTCCTCTATATTCGTTTGTCTTAAAATCGGTTGCTCTATATACCACCGGGCGAGGATTGAAAGCAGAAGCAATCACCCCGATTCCATCTACCAGTTTTTTAACATATTCATCTCCCCTGCCATCCTTAACCATAGCTTGTGGGTGTTCACCCATCTCAGCTATCATAAACTCTGCACGAAGCAAACCAACGCCATCTACGGGCTGACTTGCTACCTGCTCTGCCAAGTGAGGTTCCGCCAAATTCACATATACTTTGGTACCAGTAACTGGTACTTCCTCAACCAAGGCCCTACCGCCGATTGCAGGTTTTCCGCCCAGAACCTGCTCAGGAGTTGCGGAAACTTTGGCTTTGCCCTTGTAAACCATGCCTTTTTTGCCATCAACAGTTATTACTTGGCCTTTCTTCAAATCATGTGTTGCTGTACCCGAGCCAACCACGCAAGGAATACCCAATTCACGGGATACGATAGCGGCGTGACAAGTTCGCCCGCCTGTGTCGGTTACAATCGCTGAAGCACGTCTCATGGCCGGCACAAAATCCGGAGTAGTCATCTCGGTAACTAAAACATCGCCTTTTTTTATCTTATCTATTTCGGAGTGAGAGTGAATAATATTTACTATACCAGATGAAATACCCATCGAAGCAGCAATCCCCTTCAAAATAACATCCATCTTGGAGATGTCTTCACCGCTCTCATCTTTTTTCTCTGCTCCCTCGTCTGCCGAGGCATCCTCCTTGCCCAAGGTAGTAATCGGTCTTGACTGAACCAAATAAAGCTCCTCTTTTTCCATCGCCCACTCTGTATCCTGAGGTTTACCTTTATAGTGATCCTCTGTTTGAACGCCGATCTTTGCAAGTTCTACTATCTTTTTATCAGATAGCTTCTGCTCTTTTCTCTTGGCTTTCGGCACATCTACATGTTTGTCTCCGCCCTTCTTGGCATCTCGAACTATCTTCCACGGTTGAGAATTTATCTCTTTGCTGATTATCTTGAACGTTTTTTTATCCACTAAGTAGTGATCTGGAGTAACTGAGCCCGAAACAATAGCCTCGCCCAAACCGTAGCCGGCCTCTATACTTAGATAGCCAGACTTTTCATCCATAGGGTCAACTGTAAACATAATTCCGGAAACTTCCGACTGGACCATAGCCTGAACCGGAACCGCAATCCCTACCTTCATATGATCAAATTTGTTAATAATTCTGTAATATATAGCTCTTGCCTCGAAGAGCGATGCATAACAATTTTGAACCGCTTTTAACACCTCAGCCTTGCCTTTTATGTTTAGATAGGTTGCTTGTTGGCCTGCAAAAGAAGCGTCCGGCAGATCCTCAGCTGTAGCGCTAGAGCGAACAGCAACCTCAAAACCACCAAGTTTGTGATATGCGTCCTCTATCGCTCTATCTAAATCACTAGGGAAATTTACACTTATGATTTTCTTTTTTATATCTTTTGAGGCTTTATTCAGCGCTTTTGAGTTTTCAGGATCCAAACCCTTGAGGGCTTCTCTAATATAACCTTTTATCTTGGTCTGCTCTAAGAAATAGTAAAAAGCAGGCGCTGTAACGTTGAATCCGTTTGGCACCGGTATTTTAGCTGCTCGAAGTTCACCTAGATTTGCACCCTTGCCACCCACAAGTGCGATATCTTTGTTTCTGACCTCATCAAACCACGCAATAAGCTGTCTTTTTTTAGATCCTATCATAACCCCTCCAAAATTACTTTGTAATTTTGCCCTACCGTAGCAAAGTTTCGACTGCGAACCTGTAAGTTTCGAGGCGACCCTGAGCAAAGGAGAGCTCGTAACCAAATAATTGTTAATCAATAATTTAATCACCCATCAATCAATACTATTTTACCACAAATTTATTTTATATCCCAAGCTCAGATATGATATCCCAACTAAAACCTCGACGTGACAGGAAGCTGAATAATTTTTGCTTATCGGCATAATCTTTTATTTTGTTACGCTTCTGCCACTTCTCTTTGGCGTTCAAAGCTGATTCTAGCTCCATCTCAAGTGACAACTCACTTAAGCTCTTCTCAATGGTTTCTGGTTTTATCCTCTCAGCAATCATTTTTTTCTGTATACGATATCTGCCCCACAGTTTAAACTCCAAACCGTCTCGAATCAGACTTTTAGCTAATTTTGCCTCGTCAATAAACTTTTTTTCAATTAAAAAAGCGACTGTGCTTTTTATCTCAGCTTCTGAAAAGTCTTTCTGTTGCATCTTCTCTTCAATCGAGCGTTCGCTTCTGTCTTTGAACTTGAGCAGATACAGGGCATACTCTTTTGGATTTTTTATTTTCATAAGTGTAATAAAAAAAATGACTATCTATATAATAGTGCATTTTTCTATATTTATTAAACTAGCTTCGAAAGATTTATTTCATCATTCGTATCTCATCACATCAAGTGCAGCAACCTTGGCAGCCCTTCTCGAAGGATAAAGACCAGTCAACAGACTCATTAAAAAGGCGAAAACAACTATGATGACTATAAACCACGGATTGTAGTAAAAGACCGATACAGACTCTCCGCCAGACTGAACAGCGTAGTAATTTAGGATTCCATTAAATAACACTCCCACAAGCACTCCCAGAATAACTCCTGCCAAACCACCAACTAATCCGAAGATAGAAGACTCAACCAAGAAAAGAAACCTGATATCTTTTCTAGACATACCCAAAATCTTGAAAAGTGCTATCTCTCGTATTCTCTCCATGAGAGATATGGTCAGAGTGTTAAACATACCAAGGGCAGCCACGATTAAAGCAACCAGGCCAAAACTTCCTAAGATGATTCTGAATATTGCAAAAATCTGCTCTATTTGGCTTACAGTGTCTCCCACATATTCTGTCTTATATCCCATATTCTCTATCTGTTTCCTTACCTTCTCAATCAGATCACGGTCTTTGACAGTAACTTTTGCCTGAGAGTAATTCTTCGCCCCATCTATCTTTAAGTTATCAATATAAGTATAAAGGATTGGCGATTCATCGTTTTTAACCACTCCCACTATCTTGTAAGTTTCTCTTTCTGTCTCTAAGCCACTATCAGTTTCGGCAATCTCTTTGGGTATAGTAAGGATAAACTCTTTTTCTTGACCAATTAGATCTTCTGGGTCAGCCTCCAAAAAAGTTGCGCAAGAGGTATTGATGATTATCTCTCGAGG
Organism: uncultured Candidatus Saccharibacteria bacterium; assembly: GCA_964426805.1. Taxonomy (GTDB): domain Bacteria; phylum Patescibacteriota; class UBA1384; order XYA2-FULL-43-10; family XYA2-FULL-43-10; genus CAYRRY01. The sequence goes on from CAYRRY010000004.1 coordinate 34,637, forward strand.
TGAAACTTCCCTATCTTCTGCCTCATTAAACTTCTCTCCCCAACGAACTGATATGCCTGAAAGATCTAGGTAGTTAGCGGAAGTGCCATATATCGTTGCGTCAGTTGACTTATCACCACTAATTATCTTTCCCCCAGCATTGATAGTCGAGTCAACTCTCTCAACATCTGCCAAACCATCGATACTATTTATGGAATCCTGATTTAGCTTCACTACCTTGGAAGAACCTGTGCCCACATCCACCAATTTTAGAGCATTACCACCAGTCACTTCGCTTGTAACCAACCGCTGTAGGCCGAAAGCAAAAGAGACTAAAACTACGATTGCAGATATGCCTATCACAACTCCAAGCAGAGTAAAGAATGTTCTCATTCTATTTGAAAGTAGATTCTTTAAAGCTAATTTTAGTGCAAAAGTTTTATCCATTTGTAGTTTGTTTTACTATCTTGCCATCTTTCATCTCTAACTTGGAAGTACCGACGCTCCAGTAAGCTTGGTTGTGAGTTACGATAATTATTGTTCTCTTGAAAGCTTTGTTTAAGTTATGTAAAACCGCCATTATCTCGTCCGCAGAGGTACTATCAAGGTTTCCTGTTGGTTCGTCTGCCATTACTATCCACGGATTCGAAACTAAAGCTCGGGCAATAGCCACTTTTTGCTGTTGACCGCTAGAAAGCTGAGTTGGAACTTGATCTGCGAATTGCTGAATCTCAAGCTCTTTTAGCATATTTTTTGCGCGTTTATAAGCAGTTTTGTAATCAATTCCATTGATAATCAGGGGAAGAGCGACATTTTCAAAAACTTTTAGAGACTTTATCCAGCTTGGACTCTGGTGGATTATGCCCATCTTCTGAGCCCTAAACTTGGCTCTCTTGTCTTCGTCCATCTTTCCAATATTTTTCCCTCGAACAATAATATCGCCTTTGGTAGGAGTGTCAACGCCGGACATAATATTTAGAAGAGTTGACTTCCCGCAACCGGATGGACCATAAACAACCAAGAAATCAGTAGCGCAAACTTTGGCATTTACTCCCTTCAAAGCTTGGATATCGTTTATACCAACTTTAAAATGCTTCTCGATATTTACAACATCAATAATACACTCATGATGAGCGACTTTTTTATCTTTTTCGTCAATTTCTAGCTCTTTTTTAGCTACCAAAACCCCTCCATTAATCAATATATAGTAATTATACCATAATAATATACTAGGCAAAACATTTTTCAACTGTTTTTCTATTATGTCTATTTACTGTTTACCAGACTGAGTAAAATGAACCTTTTTATATTTCTGCTTAACGCCTCATACGAGTGAGGCGTTCAGGGTATTTGATTGTTTTGTGTGTATGCTTATCCTAAGCTTGACCCGCCCTGAGCTCTATCGAAGGGTATTAGAACCACGTTCCAAGCCATCCAAAGGCATTAGAGAGGGCTTTCAAGATAAGAGAGAGGGTTGATTTCTTAACTTCTCCAGGGATAACAGTGTTATCTATAGAGTATGAAGTATTATCTCCTTTATCGCTACTGGCAACGTGCAAGTGATATGGGGTACTCTCTTTGAGACCTGAGATGATAACTAAGTGAGAAGTAGTAAGAGTAGGATCAATGTTAGTTTTAAAGTTGTACTCTGTACCAGATATGCCTTCGCCATACTCGACAAATGAAGTAGCCGGTTCATCTGTTTTCCATGATACGACTATCTGTGCTTCATCTTGGTTGCCAAGTCCTACGTTACTTGTCTCTATGGTGATCTCTGAGATAGTTGGGGGCCTAGAGTCTAGAGGGGTAGTAAAAGTATTAACATCAGAAGTGGCGATATTGCCAAAATCATCTATACCAGAAACATATATCTGGTAAGTGGAGCTATCTAGAAGATTATTAATTAGCATCTCGTGTTCGATAGCCTTTTCAGCAATGGACTCTTGTTGATATGAACCCTCGCCTTGTGTTTTATAATAAATAGTAGAAGTGGCAGATACATTTGTTTCCCAATTAACTTTGAGGCCATTGGCGCTTTGATTGTCAATGGTTTCAAAACGAAGAGAGGATATTTTGGGCAAAGGAGGAGTTTGGAAAGAGTATGAATCAGAATAAAAAATATAATCATCTGTAGTCGTAGCTTTAATTCTAACTGAATAGGCATAGCCCGCCTCGAGTCCACTAATTTTTCGGTTAAATGTTTTGCCGCTTCCAGATACATTCAAAGCATTTGAAGCAGTTTCGGGGCCATAATAAAGAACCGTTTCACAATCTTCCGATGTCTCCCAATTAACCAACATCTCTGTAGGACTCAAGGTCTCTATTGTTACGTTGGTAAAGGCTGGCGGGGTTTCAGTCGAAGTTTCATACCAGGCGGATTCGCCCAAATTGCTACTTTCGTCTGACCATACTAGTTTATAGCGATAACTTTTAGCCGGTTCAAGGCCAACTACTTGCACGTCGTGGGAAATTCCAAACGATGTATGGCCCTGCTCTGAAATATATGAGTTTCCTTCATATACTTTAACGTATCCAGTAGTTGATTTCGAAGATATCCAAGTTACATTTATAGAGGAAGGCCCTGTTGTAACTTCTGGCCCATC
>CAYRRY010000005.1:0-35435 GCA_964426805.1 uncultured Candidatus Saccharibacteria bacterium
GAACAGAAAAGAAAGCAAAACGAGATGACACAGGAGAAATATAAAAATGCAGAAAAAAAGATGGAGGAGCCTGAAAATGCTCCTCAAACAAAAAAAGACGAACCAGGGCCAGAAATAGGAGAAGAGAGCAAAACAATCATACCGGAGGTTCCTGCCACGAACCAAGCAGAGGGAGATAAGCCCCATGAAGCACCGAAAGAAGTGGCAGACCCCAACTTAAATAAAAATTTTGAGTGGTAATAAGCTCAACCCCAAAAATTCCCTTTGGGGCAAATAAGCAAAAACAAATGGATCAAACAAATACAGATCAAAATCAAAAAGATGTAAAAGACCAAACCGTTAGCCAAACAAAGCCAGACGTGCTTAACGCTGCTAGAAATATGGCCAAATCCAATGTAGACAGTCGAGACAAAAAAACAAAGGAACAATTTTGGCAAAATGAGAAAGAGAACAACGACCTTTTTGAGTCTGGGCTCTCCTCTATTAGAGATGTAATCGCTCCTGCAGCTTTTGTAGTTAATTCAAACTATCTGCAGATTGGTGAGATGTACGCCAAAACCCTATTTGTCTTTACTTATCCACGATATTTAGAAACCAATTGGCTCTCCCCTATTATCAACTACGATCTGACTATGGACATCGGCATGTATATCCACCCTCTTGAAAATAAAGATGTGATGACTGACCTCAAAACACAGGTCGGAAAACTTGAATCAACGCTTTCGATAGAGAGAGAAAAGGGACAACCACGCGATCCCGAAATAGAAACTGCTCTCGGCGACATAGAGGCTCTCCGCGATGTGATTCAAAAAGGAGAGATTAAACTATTTCAATTTGGTCTTTATTTTACTATTTACGGCGAATCACCAGAGGAGCTTAAAAATGTCGTTGAGCAACTCGAATCCACCTTAGGCGGAATGCTTATCTACACCAAAGAGGCGATGCTTCAGATGGAGCAAGGTTTCACAACGACTTTGCCACTTATGAAAGACCAGCTAAATATATTGAGAAATTTAGATACCGGCTCCCTCTCCTCTACCTTCCCCTTTACCTCAAATGAATTAACTCAGGAAGATGGCATCTTGTATGGAATCAACAGGCACAACAACTCTTTGATTATTTTTGACAGATTCTCCCTAGAAAACGCCAACTCAGTAGTTTTTGCGAAATCTGGTGCTGGTAAGTCTTATGCGGTAAAACTGGAGATATTGCGTTATCTAATGTCTGGCACAGATGTAATTATAGTTGACCCTGAGAATGAATATAAGGCTCTCTGTGAAGCTATTGGGGGCAGCTATCTGCAACTTTCACTCAATGCTGACTACCGAATCAACCCTTTCGATCTACCTTCGAGCGAAAGTAGTGAAGAGTCGGGCGAGGATGTTCTGCGCTCTACCGTCGGCTCCGTCCACGGTTTAATAAATCTAATGGTCGAGGGCATGTCCCCCGAAGAGGATGCTATCGTTGACAAAGCTCTCTACGAAACTTACGCCGTAAAAGATATCACCACCGATCCCGAAAGCCAAAAAAATGAACCTCCGATTCTTCAAGATTTTTATAACGTAATTTCAAATATGGCTGGTACGGAATCTTTGCGGGCCAGGCTTTCCAAATATGTCGAGGGCTCATTTGCGAAATTGTTCAATCAACCGTCAAACTTCGACATGAAAGAGGGCTTCGTTGTTTTCTCTGTTCGCGACCTGGAAGAACGCCTAAGACCGATAGCTATGTATATGATTTTAAATTATATCTGGGTCCATATACGAACCAACATGAAACGTAGAATTATGGTCATAGATGAAGCCTGGTGGATGATGCAGTATGAGGACTCGGCAAAGTTTTTACACGGCTTAGTAAAAAGAGCGAGAAAATATTATCTTGGAGTAACCGTTATAAGTCAGGATGTGGAAGATTTTCTCTCTTCGAGATACGGAAAAGCAGTTGTGGCCAACTCCTCCCTCCAGCTTTTGATGAAACAATCCACTTCTTCTGTTGATATTATTGCCGAAACTTTTGGCCTAACCGAGGGAGAAAAATACCTATTACTTGAATCAGACGTTGGAGAGGGTCTGTTCTTTGCTGGCTTGAATCACGTTGCCATCAAAATCGTAGCCTCTTACGCAGAAGATCAAATAATAACTACTGATCCTAAACAGCTTCTTGGAAAGGTATAGTGCAAAATTATTCAAAAAAACTAAAAAAACTGAACAAAGGCATTTATTACGGTATCGGCGCGGTTTTAGTGGCTTTAATAATCCTAATATGGCTTGTCAATCGCTCGACGCTAATACTAGCCGTCTTTCCTGCTGATAGCGTAGTTACGGTCAACAACCAGGTAATTTATCCCGATTCAGATGGCAACACAAAGGAGATTTTTTCTCCCGGAACTTACACTTTGCGAGTTGATAGAGACGATTATATCTCTGAAATAAGAGATATAAATTTGAAAAAAGCTGGAAAGTTGAGCCTGGAGATTGGCTTAAGAGAGGCTCCAAAACCATTTACTATCGCCGAATTATCCAGTGATGGTCAAGCGATTGCTCAAGACGTTCAATTCATCTCTGAAGCCGATGATTTCAGCTCTATATTTTATTTTGCCGACAACGCTTCTACACTTTATAAATCTAAATTTAAAATAAATGATGAAGGAGACGTTGAAACAGTATTTAATCGAGATATCTCCAATCCTCCACTTTCAGGCATTCAAGATATTATCTGGTCGCCGAAAAAAGATGCAGCAATCTTCAAAAAAGCTGACGGAGTCTACTTTTTTGACTTCAAAAAATACAACTTTGTAAGTCAGGAAGAGGTAAAATACGGCGAGGATATCGGCGACATTGCCTGGTCTCCAGACGACTCAAAAATAGCCTACTACTATGCGCCGAGTAACGGTGAAAAATCACTGATATTCGCAAACAAAACAAACAGCGAGATAACTCGTGTAGCAAATTTTGTAGAACTTGGAATAGAAAACCCTTTCTTAAGCTGGTCGCCAGATTCAGAGCGGCTTATAGTCATCCCTAGAAATTCAGATATTAACAGCAATAAAATCTATCTTTTCAACGCTTATACTCGCTCTTTTAAACAGGTTACTGACAGCGGAGGTCAGATAGAAGCAAAGTTTTCACCAAATGGTAAAAAAATCCTCTACTCTACAAAATCGGAAGATCCAGATCACCCAGTTGATGCCGTAGTCTCAATTATGGATGAAAACGGAGAAAACAAACGATCACTAGATCTTCGCGCTCAAATAAGCAAAATCAGCTGGTTCAATAACAATAATGAAAAAATCGTTGTTGCAACATATGATACAGAAACAAAGCAAGAATCAATATTTGGTTTTAGTGTTGAAGAAAAAACTAAAGACAGCTTTACTTTGAGTCTAGATGGTAAAAAATACATTTCTGAGGTTTCGCTTTCACGAGAAAACAATTTATTGTTTTACATTGCTAACGAGCAGTTTTATATAGTAAAATTGAACTGACATCTTTTTGAGGGGAGTAAGATTAATTCTTTACGAAAAAGTAGTGGCAATATTACCTTGGTTGTAGCCATATCGGCTTTACTTCTTTTGGTTGTCGGTGGAGTTTTTGGTGGGTTGGCACTCGCTGCTATCCGAAATGGCACAGCAGAAACCCCTCTTTCGGGGGGTAATTTTGGTAATTGTCCTCAGGTTTTTGATACCTCAAAATTATCACTTTATGAAGCTTCTGAGCCTGTTGGCACTGAGTATGATGCTAAATGGGTAATAACCAATGAGGCAAAAACCTACGCAATAAATGATCTCGGCATTCCAGAAAACCAAATCAAACAATTTAGAAAAGAGGAAGTTGAGGATATGATTCGGGCTGAAGTTGTCAGACAATTTTCGTCCCTTGCAAACAATTACGGATCTTCTGTCAGTGAAGCCCAAAGAGCGATTCTTTCATATCAGAAGCATGAGAGCTCCGCGTTCCAGCTGTTTAACACCAACGGTACTCCAAGTTATACTCACGATTCTAGTGGCGACTGCACCAATATGCTCTCTTTAACAAACGATAAATTTTGGGTAAGTAGCGAAGATAGAAGATATTACAAAAATAAAAGAACAGCAGGTTCTTATGATATAAAATACGCTATATACCTTGGAGTAAAAGAAAATATGGGGGCCTTTTCAAATAGTGTGTCTGGTTCTGGACTGAACCGGTGGAAAAACACCATCGCTTATGTTTTTTGGCCATCTAACCCTTCTAGATATTGGGACTCAAGGTCAAGACAATCTTGGGAAAATTATAAAAACGAAACTCCATATTCTTGTGTCGAAACAGTCTCAACATGTAGGTCTGGCGTGCCCGCCTCTGAAGTATCGGGAACTTTTGACGGGATAACCTACACCATGCCAGACAATGGCCGGGGCAGCATTACTCATGAAAACCATATTATAACCACAGGCGAATCACAGGAAGCCAGAACGGCCAATCTTTTTGCCGGCGACAGAGATCATCCAGCACGGTCGAATGATATGATTGCGGAGCACTTAGCAGCGACTGGCTTCTCTCAAAACTGCCCGAGCAGCTCCAGCTACTGCGATCCAAACAACCAAGAGTGGACTCCTGCAGAACCAACCTTGGGGGTAGGTTCAAAAGTTCCGCCAGCTAATCACGAACCATGGATTATGAATTCGCGCTGGTTTGAGTCGAACGTTCCAACTGGGAGATGGATTACCCCTCCAGCTGGCACAAAAGTTATAATCACCGCCTCAAAAACCAAAAAAAGTATCGTTGCAGTCGCTGGTTATGAATGGGGACCAAGCACTGACCATGTCGCTGGTGCCCAAGCTGAAGTATTGGCAAATTTGGGCATTGGACAAAACGACCAAGTCGCCGTAGGCTTCGCTATCGACCAAAGCCTTACGCCGGGCACTGTTTATTCCGGAGGTCGTGATTGTTCTGGAATTGTTGTCTTAGACCCAGGGCATGGGAATAACTGTCCAACATCTGTGATAAGAGATGGTCTCTGCGTTCCCACAATTGATCATAGCGATGGCGATCGTGGCTATATAGGAGAAGAAACCGAAAAAGGAAGCAACTGGGATATGGCTATAAGAATAAAAAAAATGTTGGAAGATTTAGGAGTTACGGTCTCCTTGACAAAAGAATCCAAAGACGCTTGTCCCAGCCTGTTCGAGAGAGTAAAGTTCGCCAACGATCACCATGCTTCTGCCTTTGTGAGTTTGCATAGTAATGCTAGCGGGGGGTCTGGACCACTCGGTTTAATATTTTGCGAAGGCATAGAAAATTGTGCAACAGACGAAAAAGATGTTTCTTGCGCAAACACTACTTCTGCCACCTCTGGGCTGATTTTATCAAAAAAGATAATTCCAAAAATATCCGAAAACATGAACCTGCGCTCTCCTAGATATATGGCAGCAGATTATGGAGTTCTGGATGGACTAAACATGCCTGGCACGATAATTGAAATGTTTGCTCACGACATACAATCAGACTTAAACAAAATTGAAGGCAAGAGAGATTTATTGGCAAAATCAATTGCTGACGGCATTATCGAATATTTAAACCAATAATATGGACGATGACTTAGAAAAAGATCCAAATAACATCCCTGGTGGACCAGCTATCAAACCGAGAGCTAGCGTTGATAGTGTCGGCCCCGATATTGTTGAACCCTCTCCTCCAGAAAATATTCCGGAAGAAGCTCCTGAAGAGGAAAATTCTTTAGCTGGAACAGCCAAAGAAGCCGTAAAGGAGAAAGCAAAAGAAGAAGTTGAGAAAAGAGTACTTCAGGTAGCGCGGAAGTGGGCCAAAAAACAACTTGCCGCTGTGGCTTCCTGGGTTGTAGGGCTTTTTGGTGGCTGGGAGATAGCCGCGATAGTCATAGCAATAATTATTGCGCTTGTAATCATCATTTTAGCTATTGTTGGCTGGTCAAAGGCTTCTGGTGGCTCTTACGGCAGAACACAAGCTCAAGGCATAAGTGTTTATAGTTCAACAGATATGCACGACATTACAGAAGTTCTCGCGCACTCAAACGTGGTTAGCGGAGACCCCAGACTTTTCTATTTCAACCAAGGAGACCCCAACTGGGGAGGTAAACCCGGACAAGCTACTGGCTGGAGCAAAATACAAGAGGGCACCGTTGTGGCCAAATATAGAAATAAAGCCTGTGCTCTGACTTCAGCAGCAATGATTTCAAAATATTATGGAGTCAGAGAAATCAGTCCTTATACATTAGGGGGCTATATGGCCGAACAAACAGGAAATATGGCTCTTAACCAGTCGATATGGTTAACTTACACCAACAAATACCTTCCATACCCCAAAAAAATTGTATCAGTTCCAAAAAATATTGAATCTGTTAAAAAGGAGATTGCTGCAGGTAACCCGATACTAGCAAAAGGAGTTGCGGCTTTTCGAGCAAAAGAACAGCACTGGGTTGTAATAGTGGGGGTCAGTAAAGATGATGGTTTTTTGGTCTTAAACGATCCTTCAGCCGAAAAATCCAGGGGTATGTCAACAAGGTATTCCCCAGCGGAAGAGCTTACTAATGGGAAAATAAAGGGGTTGTGGGTGTTGCATGACAAATAAGAAAATCCTTCAAAATTCACTTACATTTTTACTAATATTGTTTCAGTTTTTTATCTACATACCTCGAAGCGAAGCTGCCGGACATGAAGAAGCAATTGACTTCAGTCCAAGCGATGTAAGCTCTTTTGAACTCTCTTCCGATGAAGATATCGACACTATCCCTGAAGACGAGATTATTAGCGACCAGTTTAATACATCAGCAGACCAGACATTGTTTGACAATGAAAACAGAACGAGCCAAGGAGGGACAATCATTTTCAATCCTTCTGACAGAAAAGACTTGGAAAATATTATGTTGGCTAGCTCCGCTCTTCCAGACCTAAGGTCTGACCTTCAAGAACTTTCACGACTTTCCAAAGAACCCTATGAGCAATTAGTCGAAATGTTCGACAACGATTTTACTCAACTCTCACAACTTGCCGAAGATATTGAAACAAAATATTTCAACGATGCCTACCTCAAAGAACGGCTTCTTGCTCACCCTGAGATTTTGGCTGAAATATTTTCAACCGTACCGGAAGCGATAGTTGTTCGTCTCCAAGATCCAGCTGAAAAAAGAGTAATGGAGATGGCTATAGATTCGATTCTAGAGATTCAGATTGACCGAAGGGTTATAGAGACCCTGAATTACCTAGTACGTCCTAAAAACGACCCTAGGGGAGGAGCAGGACACCAGAGGATCAAAGTCTATCGTCTGCGAAGAAACTACACCCGAGAAGAAACTCAGTTTTCAAAAGAGTCGCAAAAAGCTGAACAAACTGCGAGAGAAGAGGCAACGACGGCAAATGAGCAGGAAGAGCAGACGGTTGAACTATATCGATCAGAGAGCGAAGATAGCGCCGAAGTAGAAAGCTTGATAGAAAATGCCGGACTTGACGCAGAGGCACCGCTTGTTTCAGGTCAGATCACCGATTTAGAAAACGACACCGTTGATGATTTTATGATTGTCGATCGTGATAGTGAAGCAAATATCTCTTCACACTATTCGGGTCAAGCTATAGATATCTCTGAGATAGACCAGATCAAATGCACTCTGGTTAAAAAAAGACGTCTCGGGGGTAGCAAAAAGAGCAAGCAAGCACCGTACAACGTCAAACTTCGATGGCAAAGCAATGAAGGTTATGCTCAAGACCAAGATGCTCTTGATTCAAGTTTTGATGAAATGTTTAGAAGAAATAGCTTAGAATCCATTTACTCTATGCTTTCTGACCTAGACATTGATCTATCTAACTTGGACGGTGTAGATCTAGATATTGATAGCTTCAAAAGTATTGTTGCTTTAGTTGGCCAGTCATATCTCTCGGAAGCGCTGGGGTTACCTTCAGCCGACATCCTTCAATATGATCTAACCGATATGCTTCATGTTTTGGGTGGAGTCTTAATAGCTGACAAATTTGGACTCGACAAGGAGCCTTTTCAAGATATAGATGTAGACTCGATTGATGAGCTAACTCAAGCTATCGGACGTTATAGCGTAGAAAAAAAGCTCGACCTTCCATACGCCTCTATGAAAGGCGATTCCAGGGAACAGGTTTTTTCTCAGATTGGAAAAGCTAGAATAGCTGAGGAGCTAAATATTCCCCTAGACGCTTTTGACTTTAATCCGATAACAGCCACAAGCTCCGATATTTATAAACTTATGGGCTCGAGAATTTTTGAGGAAAGATATGCTTTGGAGAAAGGTTCTTTTAATCAAAATTCACTCTCAGAGGCCAGAGAAGCTGCCAACGCTTCTGTTGTTAATATTATCTTGGCTTTTCCAGAATCAATCGATCAAGATCTGGGTCTTACGACAGGAACAACCGCCAACTTAAAAAAAGGATCTCTCGGCCTGCCAGACTATCTGAATCGCCTAACCGAGGCTCATCTTTTGAAATATGGTTACAACTACCAAAATTATAGACATGTAGAATCATCAACAAACACCGGAACTATTGAAGGTCCAGAAAACAGTTTGTCCAACTGGAGAGACGAGATGCACAATACTCTTGAAGGAAGTATCGACGATTTCTTAACAGGCAATATTACAGAGGATTTATTTATAAATATCGCTAATGATTTTATTACTAGACAGCTGGAAAGTACTGATAGTCAAAGAGAGTTTTTACGCTCTTGGCTAAACTCCCCAAATAGTAGTTTTACCGCAACTATTGATAGCGACAATGAAGCTCTAACAGAGCCGATATTAATAGACAATTACGCTACTGCCATGGGAGTTACAAAAACAGAATTTTATCAGATATTTGGAACAAACAGTGCGAATGGCACCTTCAAAAGATTGGGAGAAAAGGTCTTTTACAAAGCAATAGAAAACCAAACACAAATTCAACAAAGAATCGGCGAAATTGTGAGTGACAGCTCTAGCATAACCGAGATTCTTCGAACCTATGAATTTTATCGGGGAAGAGCTGACACCATAAAGGATCACTTGGGGCCTCTAAAAAGTAGTGCCGAAGGGCTAAGATCTGAGCTTCAAGGCTCAGCAATTGCAGAAGAAGATGGAGTGCAACTTCAAATTGATGAACTTGGTCAAAAAATAAACACTATTGAGAATCTAGTCTCTCATCTCGAATCAGCCTCACAATCTTCGTCAATTCTAAACACCACCCGAGACCTAATGGAGCTACTAGACGGCACCAACGGAGATTTTGTAAATCTTTCTAGTGTTATATCTCAGAGCAGGTCGAGTGCAACATCTGCCTTAAATCAAGCAACCAACTCCTTTAGATACGAGCTTGAAACGGTTTCTAGAGCTGCTTATGAAATAATAACTGGCGAAGAACAATCTGATTTTAGGATAGGAGACCTTCATCTATCGCAAGTCACAAACAACACATCTATCAACCTTGGAGGCACATCCCTTGGAGCTGCCGACATCGTACTCTTCCTGAGCGGACAGATATCACCAACAGAATTTCTAATAATGGCCGGTTCAGCCAAACTAGCCTCTGAGCTTAGCATTCCTCCAAAAACATTTTATTATATCTCGAAGGTCTACAGATATATCGAGGAACACAAAGAAGGCTTAGTGATGAAGGATGTTTTCTTCAGAGGAATTGGCCTAGCCTTGCTCGAAGAAAAACTTGGAGAATCTTTGTCTTTTTTGTTTGAGCCGGAAACTATGGGTGTGAAAATTACCATTTCAGCTTTGCGAGACAAAATTGCAGAGCAAAAAAAGATTTCTGATAGTCGAGCCAATGAGATTTTATCAGAGGGCTTAAACCTAAAAGGTTACAATTTCGAAGCCTTAATGAGAGGAGATTTTGGAGCATGGTCTCAAGCTAGGGCCTATGCGGAAGAGAATGATTATAGTCTCGGATTGGTCACGGGAACAACTGAAAAATTTGTCAAAGGTGAACCTTTGGCTGACTTTTCCGATGTTTTGCTTAGCCCAGACGAAATGGCAATGTTTTCCGGTAGATTAATGATATCGGAGCCCTCTATCCAAGCCTTTTTGGCAGCAAAAAACGGCGAAGAAAATCCAGCCATAAACCAAATTTACTTTGTTGAAAATGCTAGATATTTAAATGAAAATAACTCCAATTCAGAAAGCAGAGAAAGCTGTGCTACAAACAACATTTCTAACAATATATATCTATATTACGACCGCGATGGTATGCATACTTTTCAGTCTTTCTCCGCTGCTAACGAGTATCAAAAAGCTAATCAGAATAAAAAAATTAACTATATAGATGAAATTGCAGCAAGCTTGGCTTCGTACCTTTTGGAGCAAGATCGCCCGGGCATGGGTGAGATATACGAAGACAATTTTGAAACAGAATTATTCGAAAAGATTAAAGCCTCACTAACAAGTTTTATCAGTAATAAAAACCAGAAAAACGCCTTCGAAGGCGTCGGTATTTCGGTCTCAGATGTGCTCGATGAAAATTTTAATATACCAAGTGAGGTAACAGAAAAAATATTTGAAAGAAGTGAGTCAGCAGAGAGTGACAATGTTGATTTCCTCTACATGAGCGGCTATAAGATTATGAATAATTTGGTTGGAGCCTATATAAATGACTATCTGGGCATATCAATAAGCGGAGCAAGGATTACTGCCGATGATATTTACCAGATGTTCAATGGCAATCCTACAGATGTCTTTGCTGAGATTGGCAGCAAACTCTTAGGTGACGAAATGGGTGTTGAATCAGAAACGATATTTAATATGGTTACAGCCGAAAGCGAAGAGCAACGAAATTGCCTAATAAACCAAGCGGCTTCAGAAATATTGGGAGATGTTCTTGGCATATCAGGACTTGATTTGGCAGACATCTTGTCTGGAGATTTGGGATCTCGAAGAGTTGAAAAAGTCTTAGACCTACCACAAAGCTCATTCGGAGGCGCAAATTTGAGCGAACTTCTAGGAGGGAGAGAAAACGATCAAGGGCTTTCAAACAATCTCGTTCCCCTCTCCAAATTTATTGAGGCATTTAAAATTCCAGAGAGTAAAAAGGGGCACGACTTTGCTAACAGCGCCTTAAAAGATATTAGTGATAGCTACTTTAGCTCATATAAAAACGCTGATCTCTCACGAAAAATGATTGTCATCGGAAATTATCTATCTGCTCTGGGCACTGAAGCTGTAAATCAAAACCCGGCTCTCGTCCAAAATTGGATAAAATTGGTTGAAAATGTAAGCGAATCTATCCGAGCGATTATAGCTTATTCAAACGATTTATATGGCAACGAAAATTTAGCAGTTGATTCTCTTCTCGGGACACCAGCTTACGAAGAAACAGATATCGATGATTTTAGGAGTGATTGGAGAAAATTTCTAAGCAGAGCCCAAAACCTAGACGATATCTTCGGAGTTGCTCGAAACACAACACTTGGGCTCTTCCAGCCTCCTACGGGCGGAGCCTTCGCGTTTATCTCACCCGACGATTATGCCGAAGAAGTTGAAAACAATTTTATCTCAAACTCCCTTCAAGATATAGCTATCGACAACATCGTAGAGATGTTGGGGCTCTCCGACAAAGGATTCGAGTCCAAAGATGTAAAGAATCTTATTTCTGCTATTGGAAATATCGACGACCCTGCTTTTGGAACCGATCCGGAGAGCGAGATATATGGCTTCTTGGACAAGCTTTTTGGACTCAAGTTGGACAAGCATGCAGGCTTTACCGATGGAACCATAAGGAGCATGATTGAAAACCCTGACAGAGCCAGAGTAATTCTGCTTTTAGAAGGAGCGAGAATGTTTGATGTCGAGCTAGGAATATCGGGTGCCAGAACAAATTTTGAAACTTTCGTTAACATCTTTACAGGAGACAAGAGTGCTCTGTTGGAACTTTGTGAAGGAGATAACTTCAGTTCATGTGTTAATGATGAGATGCAAACAAGAGTAACAGATACCTTACAAGAAGAGGTCGCTAACAGAGCGTCAGATCAGATAACCAACTTTTTAAGTCGTGTCTCGGGAGTAGATGTGGATACTACTCGCGTAGAGTGTGATTTCGGGGGCTTTTGTCAAGAAGTTCCTTATCAGGCAAGCGATCAACACAGCATAAGTATGCCCAGAGAAGACCTGCGAGGCCTTTTCTCTGGAGACTTTCGACCTCTGATGGCCATAGGTATCATAAGCGGGCTAGGTTCGATTATAGGGGAGGAGCAAACCGACGCTCAGGGCAACACGCACAATGTTTTAGCCGTCTCAGACGAATTAATAATAACCTATGATGATATTTACTACGCGGTCTGGGGCGATAGGGCAAGCCAAGGAGATGTTAATTATGCCAGACAAACTGCTTACGCTTCTGAGCTAGCAAGATTAAACGAAGAAGGAGAAATAAACTTTTGGGTGGACAATTATGAAAATGATGAGAGTCAACCCTCGATAGCTGTTAGCAGCGATTTCGGCTACCAGGGAGCGGGTATTCCGATAAACGTTTCCCCTCAAACCAGAGCCTTAGAAACAGGGGCAAGCGCAGTCAGCATAGGCATAAGAGACGATGTCAATCTAGCCTATCCTATTCCCGAAGGAAGTCCAGCTCTCGCTGATCTTCCAGATGAACCTGCTGAGCCTCCTCTCAATGAATATTGGGATGAAGGGGCAGATGATTATGATTGGGACTCATATAACGCTGACTTTGATACATACAGCTACACACATGACAGATGGCAGACGATTCGAGATGCAGGAGAACGCGCAGCAGGTGAAGTACCTCGAATACACCAGAGCAACCTCGAATACTCAGTCCTTGATTGTGCTCTTTATAAAATGGATAGCAATGTTCCTGCGGGCTTTACTAAGGCGATGATGAAAGGTAACGCCTACGATCGTACCGTGGTTATGTATGGATATGTTGAGAATATCCTTCAGGGCGAAGCTGATTGGTTGCCCGACGGTTCAGTTCAAGCACTCTTTGGAGCTTTTGAAACCGGGGACTATAGTCAAGTTTTGGCTGTAACCGTTGCCGATGCTAATATAACAAGTATAATAGATGATTATCTAACCGAACACTCTCCGGAAATCTTTGGCTTAAGCCTCCAAGAAGGAACTACCGAAGCCCTTTTCGCTTTTGCTATCACTGGAGACCTTTCTGAAAATTTAAGTTTAAATATTGACGGACAAACAAGAGAGATAAAATCTCTACAGAACCTTTACAGCTCCGAATGGGTAGAGTCTAGTATTTGTAAGTGGGCAGACAAGGTCTTAGGCTTTCCTGCAGGCAAAGCTTACGACATGTATAAAGCCTATGAGGCCTTTGAAGATGCTCGATTTGTATCGTCGTTTTGGAGTGCCGATATAGATACAATATTAGGCTTGCAAGACACAGTTGCCTTCGTCTCAGGTCAGGAAGCTTGGGTCAGTAACCAGATGAGCGGTTGGCTTGCTGATAATGCCACTGCTTCTGCAAAAGATATAGCCAATCAACAGATTAAGTTTGTGCAAAAATCAACCACTGAGGCTACTAGCCAAGCCGGTATGAAAGAACTCGGGAAAAGTAAAGCAGATGTACAACTAAAAGAAGCTACGGCAGCCATTATTTCGATAGTGATTAATTTAGCTTTTAGTGAACAGATCGCCGACGTAGAACAGGCGATAGGCTTGGTTCCCGGCACAGGATCGATGTTGGTAGGCATGCTAGTCCAGCTGGCCTTCAACTTGCCTATATCACCGATCTCTATCGGCTTATTCGTAGTTATGAATCTGTTTGGGTACTATAAAACTGAACTTATTTGTACAGCTGATGGTTATTATCCAAGAGTTGAAGAAGCACCCGATCCTGACGTTTGGGACAATCCAGGGCTAGGAAGCTTCAATGCTATGAACAACAATACTCGCGAAGCTAAATTTATAGAATCTGCTCAATATAAAGCTAATCGTTTAATAGCTGATCTTTATGAAATGCCAGCTCGAACTGGTGATGAAACACTAGTGCCCACCCAAGTCATGACTGGGCGATGGGAAGATGTCCAGGCTTGGCAAGGACTCCTTCCAGGCACAATCTGCAAACGCTTCGGAGGCAACATCGAAGAGGGACTCTGTGCTGGAACGAAAGCGGGCATGTGGGCCAATCCTCAAACTATTGAATATACTCATATCGGATTTTGACACACCTGTGCCATCCTGAGTGAAAAATATGAGTTGAAAGATCTCTTAAGATATATCTCTAGAATACTAAGTGCTATAGTTCATAAACCGAATCTTCTTTACACATTTTCTCTCTATTTTTTCATTTATGTAGGTGATTATCTCCTCTTCTTTCATGCTCATCTCCTGAGCATGTGCTGAGGATTTTACAGAAACCTTTAGAACGCCTTTTGAGTACGATATAGGTTCGAAACGACCTCTTGCCCACTTCTCAGCTAAAAAGCAAATGTGAGCGCTTGTAGCCGCTCCCATAAGCCCTTTCTTGCCAAGTCTGCCTTTCAAAACCTTGCTTATTTTATCCATAGCCATATAATACCAGCTTCTTGGGCCTCGAGCATTTACTTATTAGAAAATATATCTAAAACTCTTATATTTGTCTTGGGTTCTGCCGCTCGGCGGCAACAGGAACCCTAGATTTTTGGCACGGGCAATGTCGCAGCCCTTTCCCCAGGCGTCGATAGTGATGGATCTGCCCACTGAAGCGCAATGGCCGTAGCCATTCGTGAACACAGATCTCCGCTTACCGCCGGCGGAAGTACAATGCACCCCCCAAACATCGCAGGCCCCTCAGCTGTCCCAAACCACCGGGTCAAAAGCTCAGCATGTCGAGAAGACACACATACCTGCTGGATGATTGTTGGACGATCCAACTTCAAACCGTCATCACCCAACAGGCTTCGGTTGCGCTCTAGCCACTCCTCAGAGAGAACTATTTCACCGAAGGCGCCTTCGCGCACTATCCTCCTCCAAGCCAATCGACTTGGATGGTATGAGGCGCGATATACTTCCAACCCTCTCAACGAATACAGGTGAGACACTACGTAAATCGAACGTGCGACTAAAGCAGCCATGGCCTAGTCCTCCTCCGTCTCAAATTACCGTCTCGCCTACCCATTAGACCAATAACAAAAGATTAGCTCAACCCCTAAAGGGTGGAGGCAATCATGGCTCGAGGCATATTTCATCTCATTCGCAATCGAATACATACGAATAGTCCAAGCGTACTCTTCGACCAAGCTTCGGGAGACACAGAGAAGTATAAACAACAATATTAAAAAAGCGCCGTTAGGCGCTATTTTCAATCCCACTTATTTTTGTTATGTTTCTGTTCCCATGCTCGTCTCCCGAAGATGTATTTCGTGATCTTCCACAGTCTCGGGATGTTCTTCGTCACTTGACTCGACATCTACTCGAGTATCTACATCGGGAGCTGTAACTTCCACTTTTTCTTCACCTCTAATCTCCACTATTGCCTCCCAATATGCTTCTAGTGCCGCCGGATTACCCATACCCTTGAGTCTTTCAAGTGTTAGGTCTTTTAATTTTTCTAAATCTGGTTTCCCGTCCTCATCATAAAATCGCTTCTGTATCTCCTCACTTAATTCCTCGACGCTTAAAACATCCTTACCTTCAGCTGAAGTCCAGTTTCTCCCGCTGTCATCATTTAGAGTTTCGTTAGCCCATGAAATTATGGTCAAAAGCTCCTCAGCGGTCCAGCCTTGTGCATATGAATCGATATTTCCCGTATCAAATGAAAAGTTTGAAAGACCAAGGTCTGTTCTCACTCGGGCATTTCGTTCAACAGGTATTTCGCTCATACTCATAAATGAACCCGGCAAGGCGCTTTCTGGCCAAAAAGCCGTTCTAGCAAGTCCCAGCTCTCTCATGTCTCTGCAAAATTTTACGTTTTCCATCAATTCATCAATTCCTTCAGTTGTTGGATGCCCCATCATAACCCCTCCGTGGGTCTCAACACCACTTTGAGCCAAATATGAAACAACATCTTGCTCTGTCCTCAAGTGCTCTTCGGGGAATATTCTGCTTTTCCCAATTGCATCTAAGGTTTCCGGATTGGCTGATTCCAGCGAAAGATAGATTCTATAACAACCATTTTCCGTCATAGCGTCTATTATCTCTTTCCCATCCATTAATCTATAACAACTATCTTGATCCAAAGTATTGTCATCAGTTTTTTGAGGCAGCTCACTATATTCTGCTTCGGTGAACAAAACGTCGTCACTACTAATAGCCCTCCTGTTGACATAGAAAACTTCGTCACCATCACTTTTAAACATTAGAGGCATCAACTCTATTCCCCCGATACAACTAAATTGATCAAAATCAAAGCCTGGAAGCCCCTTTTCTTCATTTCCTGCACCCATCATTTCAAATATTCTGATTGCCCTCTCGGGATCGTTCAATATGCTATCATCATGAATACAAATCTCGTCATAACCGTGAGATTTAACATATTCAAGTTTTTCTATCAGCCTCTCTTCTTCCAGAGGTCTAAAACAACCAAAATATGGTTGTACAGCACAGAAAGTACACTGCTTATCACAACCTCGCGAGGTGTGAAGATCGTACCAATTGTCAGATTTTGCCTCGCCAGCATGAAATTTATCCGCACTATAGTTTTCCCTATCTAACCCCCGAACAGACAGGTCCTCGAAGGGTAGTTCGCCGAAAGTCTCAGGAGTTGCAACTTCGTTCTCTCTCTTTGTGGCGTATACTCCTGATAAATGTAATTCTCTCTGAGGTATGTCTTCTATTAGCTCGTCCGATGGCCTAAACACTAAATTAGATATCTGAGACAAAATTTCAAATTCTTCACGCTCACCCACTTTTTCGCCTGTTTTCTCCCTATTTTTGAGTTGTTCTAACGCATTTAAAAGTCTAACCGCTGTGATCTCCCCTTCTCCACGAACAATAATATCACAACCGTTGTCGAAGGGGTCGTTCATATATTCATTTCGTTTTTTTCTTTCGCTCTCAATAACTTCATCGCTTTCTCTGCCAAAAGTAGTCGGCATCTTATCAAGATCAGATAATCCTATACCACCACCCACAATAGTTGCTTCAGGAAACTCACTCTTAAAAAAGTCCGTCGCCTTATAAAATTCCGGCAGATTTTTAGTAAACATCCCCGTTACCATAACTACATCAGGTTTGAAGTTTTCAGTTTCCAGTTTTTCAACAATCTGCTCATCTGACAGGCCAAATGATCTGAATTGATAACCATCTTTCTCAAATTTTTCATCCCCATCCCCGCTAAGATCGCCAAACCCTTCGGCAGAACAATCCATCAACATCACCTCTCTGTCCGGCATATCGGAAATTATGTTCCCACCCTCGTCTTTTGCTCCAGGATCACCAACCGACTGCCAAGGGCCAGAAATTGGGTCTCCTTTTATCTCTATTCTTTTGATAGCAGAAGCCAAAGACATAAGTCCTATTGGATAAGCAATTCTCTTAAAGGGGGTTGTTGTTGATCCGCTCGTCTCTGGATAGAAGTTTCTTGGATTAACTAATAATATCTTCATTTTTTACTCCTTCTAGTTTATATATTTCTTTTTCAAAACAATTAATGAAATCAGACTCAACATCAATACGAGAGGCCACCTCTCTCAAGGCTTTTAGTTTTAGTTTTTCCGCATTATTAAATTTTAAAAAATCAAAAAAATTCACAATCGTGCTCCTCAAATTAATATAATTTACCTCAGAACTTGCTCCGAGCCTTGGTGGCTTGGAGCGAGCTTCTGAAGAATCGTAATTTATCGCCCCCTCTCTCCCATAATGCCAGTGATGATGCCCAGAAGGCCGGACACTACGATCCGCTGTCCTAGGCCAACAAAGCCTTGTTGGACCGCGAACAGACCGATCCCAACTCCGACAACACACCAGGTGGCAAGCAACATTATGCATCTCTCCTTTTTTTGGCCCGAAAGCCTTTTCTCCCTCAGAACTTGCTCCGAGCCTTGGTGGCTTGGAGCGAGCTTCTGAAGGGCCGTGAAATCACGGCCGGCGACACTTCTTTCTGTGGTCGCGCACAGTTGCCCAGAAGTGGAGGGCAACGAGCACTAGCCCGCTCCCAACGCACACCTGTGGCAATATTGGGATTTGACCGTAAAGCAAGCCAAGGCCCAGTACTGCATAGAGCAGAGCGAGATGAATGAGTGTCATAATGTTGCCTCCTGCGTACTAAGCCCGCCGGCATTGATTTCTCCCCGTGGGGAGTTTTAAAACATTCAAGGGTTCAATACCCTCAGTTATGAGCCCAACCGACATGTTGGTCAGGCTCACGGTCTGAAGGGGTTCGTGGAGCAGCCCTAGGGCTGCTCAGGAAGTCGGGATACAACGGCCCTGACGGCCAGGTCCCAGTCCTTTCCCTCGATCCAGCCGAAGGGCGCATCGGTCATGAAAAACCGAAAGATTTCAGAGGTACCAAAAGGCCGACTCTCCTTCTTTGCTTCTGCCTGTGCAGCTTCCACAAGGGGATGAATGAAGCCATCGTAGACGAAGGCCAGTTCCTGCCCGTGGTGGTTGCCGTCTGTGCAGACGGCGACGGGCTTACCCAGGCTCATGGCCAAGATGACCATGGTGAGCCCCATCGGTGGCTCGTTCTGCTTGTAGTGTTCACTTTCTGAGTGATCGTAACGAATGAACGGGTTGAAGAACATGTCGGTGATAACAGCATCGGCAGAACCGACACAGTCAATTGCGACTAATGGGTCGTCAGTCACGACGACCTCGTGTCCAGCATCCTCGATGGCGGAAATGGCGTTGGCCTGTTCTTCAGGGTTGTTGTCGATTACCAAAATCTTCATCTTGTTTCCTCCGCGTACCAAGCTCGCCAGCTATGATTTTGCCCCTTTATAGGGCTGTTGATGTGCTTTACGGGGAAGTGGGCACCTTGACCTGACTTCATCGTAACGAGCCATTGTATCAGAATGTCGTACCATTGTCAATGGTTTTTACATGTATATGATAACGTTAATGCCTCATACCTACTATTGACATGAGGCTGTATTGTGTGTATGCTGTAGTTAGCTGTTTATATTTTTTACAACATTAATTTATATTTACATGAGTGATAAATTAACCAAAATTATCGAGAATCTGGGGTTAGAGGCTAAGGAGGCTAGAGTCTATTTAGCTGCGCTCGAGATGAGCGGTGGAACTGCACTCCAAATATCACGCAGAGCAAATATTGAAAGGGCTAACACCTACTACGTGCTCGAGGCCATGATCAACAAAGGACTCATTTATGAGTCTAAAAGTGAAGAAATTAAGCATTTTCACGCTATAAGCCCAAGTAAATTTCAAGATATGGCTAAAAACAGGTACGACGACCTGTTGAGCGCTATGCCTGAGCTTAAATCAATTGAGAACGACAATGATGTAAAACCGAAAATTCGATATTATGAGGGTATTCCAGGCATAAAACAAGCCTACGAAGAGACCATAAGCGACAAAAATAAGCCTGAAATATTATCGATAGCCTCAGCTGAAAGTATATTTAAGCATATGGATCCAGAGTGGATACAAAAATACGTTGCGAAAAGGGTTAAAAGACAGGTTTCCATGAGAGCCATAGTAGAAGAGTCCGATGAAGCAAAGTCGCATAAAGCAGCGGACGAGGCTGAACTTCGAGAGACAAGACTAGTGCCTGCCAAAAAATTCAAATTCAAAAACGAGATCAATGTTTTTGGAAATAAAATAATGATAGCCTCATACAGAGATCAGATGGCCGTAATAATTGAGTCTACAGACACAGCAGAAACAAACCGCGCCTTTTTTGAACTCGCTTGGGAGGGCGCTGAAAAGTACAAATAGTTTATAGCTCTATTATCTTTGCTTTTTTGAGCAAGTCGGGCTCGAGTTGTTCTTTTTCAGTAGTAGTTATCAGTGTTTGATATTTGGTAATAAGTTTGGATAAGTGCTTCCTACGATCCTCGTCGAACTCGGAGAAGATATCATCCAGAAGAAGAACGGGGGAGTCGACTATCGGCTCCGAAACCTTTGATTTATTTATAATCTCTTCTAGGTAGTGAAGCTCAGCTATCTTTAAAGCCAAAATAGCGCTTCTTAACTCCCCCCTCGAGGCAAAATTTGCCATGTTCTTGTGAGCCAACCTAAATTCGAGGTCATCACGGTGCGGACCGTAAATAGTAGAGCCGATCGCTATCTCTCGAGCCCTATTTTCAGCCAATTTTGCCTGCAAATCATCCCCCGACTTCTGGTGGTATATGACCTCCAAGTTCTTGTCCTGTTTGCCAGATATCTCCTTGTAGAGATCAGAGAGGTGGTCGGAGAGATAAACCAAAAGCTCCCCTCTTTTCTGATTTATAATTTTGGCGTGTTCCGAAAGCTCTGCGTCCCAAAAATCGAGTTCCGACTCCCCTGCTTCGCCTTCTTGAATTCTCTGCAACAACCTATTTCTCTGTCGTCGTGTTTTTGTATAAGCACTCAACGCTTTTATATATTCCCTATCTGTTTGAGAAATCAAAATATCCAAAAAACGTCTTCTGTCCTTCGGCGCTCCGATGATAATATCTACGGTTTCCGGCGAAAATACGACTGCGGGCAGGAGACCGATGAAGTCGGCCAATCTGCGCCCTACGCCTTTGTTTTTAGCCAACATCTTAAGCCGTGGCTCTTGCTCTATGTAAACTTCCAACTCCCCTGTTTTGACCCGACAATAGTTGGAATCGAAGTGAATTAGATTTCTCTTATCTTCCTCGCGAAAACTTCTGCCAAACGCCAAAAGCGCCACCGCTTCTAAGACGTTGGTCTTGCCTATTCCGTTTTTGCCCACAAAGACGGTCGTTTGAGACAACTCTAGATCAAACTTCTTATGGTTACGAAAGTGCTCTAACGAAAGGCTTTTGAGCATATATTAATTATCAATTTTAAGCGGCATTACTAGGTAAGTATAGTCAGCTGTTTTGTCGGATCGTATCACGCCTGGCGAGGATTCGTCGTTGAAAAGCAACTTGATCTCCCCTTCTGGCAATACTGCTAGTACATCTAGCAGATAACGAGCGTTGAAAGCGATTTCGATCTCTCCCCCACTCGTATTAGCAGAAAGCCTAGAGGTGGTATCCCCTGTCTGTTCGGAAGTAGATTTGATCACTACCCCACTCTTGGAAACCTTAACTTTAATGTTGTTGGCGATGTCCTTTGCAAAAAGCGCCGACATCTTGATGGCTGAGCTTAAGTCAGTATGATTTGCGATTACTTCTATCTTGGAATCCGAGGGGATTATCTGCGCATAGTTAGGAAACGCGCCCTCTATAAGACGTGAAATCACCTCGACTTTGCCCAGAATAAAGCATATCTGGTTTTCATCGGCTTTGATTACAATATTTTCAGCTCCTTCCGTGCTTCCTATCAGTCTCGATACCTCGTTCATGGTACGAGAGGGGACTATTAGCTCCCTGTTTTCAACCTTTTCATCCAATCCGGTTTTTATCTCGGCCAGCCTATAAGAGTCGGTAGCCGCCATAGTCAAGCTTTTCCCTTCGAAATTCATGTATATTCCGGCTAAGACTGGGCGCGTATCGTCGTTGGCCGCGGCCATAACTACACGCGAGAGAGCCTCACCGTAATCTTCTGACTTGATTTTGCAGACCTCGCCCTTATTAAGGGTAGGGATGGTAGGAAATTCCTCTGCATCTATACCTTTTATGTTGGCTTCGTAGTGTTCCGACTTTAAGCGAAGAGAGAGTTTATCTTTTAGCTCCAGCTCTATGCTTTCATCTTTGTTGTTGACCACGAAATCGGTCAATACCCTTGCAGGAACCGTGATTTTTCCATCACTCTCTACCTTGCCCACCACATCAGTCGTCACCGCTACCTCAAGGTCGGTAGCCGCCAAGATAAGTTTACCCTTCTCTGCCGATATCAAAATGTTAGCTAAAACCGGTAAAGTTGTGCGTGTTCCCACGATCCTTCCAACCGAGTTTAGAGCCTTTGAGAAGTTTTTCTGTAATATTATTGCTTTCATAATAATCCTTTCTTTTTATTGATCTAACCTAACTATCTACTTAATTTTGGTCGTTTTATAATAATCCATATTCGAGCACTATAATAGTGTGTTTTTCAATAATCATCGTTTTCGGAATATTTACTTTTAGCTATGAATATTAGTGTTATCCACAGCTTTTCGCGGCCCATGTGTATAACTCGCAGTCGCAAACCGCTTAATTACTCAATTTGACACTAGATATTTACGATTCTCCATTTTTGCCTGTGTATAACTTCGGAGTTATCAACAGATACACCTGTTTCTTGTGTGTAACGAGCAAATCGATGTAGAGATGATATTTGCAAGATATCCACATATTTTGATCTTTATACACAGCTATCCACTTTGTTAGAAACAGAGATATCCACAGTATATTTCACCTGTTTTTCATTTATCAGAGCCATATTTCTTACTTATCCCCACTATCCACAGAGCTTACTAATACTATTATTAAATATAAATGTTATTTATCTATACAAAACAGCTGGGGATAAAGAGATTGGTTAACCATTCTTTGAGTTGTTAAAGATCTATTTCCTTATCTTCTCTTTAATCTCTGAAATATTATTCTTAAGACGTAGATTATTGTTTAACTCCTGTTCCACCTTCTTGCAACCGTGCATAATGGTTGTATGGTCTTTCCCACCCATCTCTCGTCCTATCTCAGGGAAAGACATCGAGATTTCGTGACGAAGCAGATACATCATAACTTGGCGGGGAATTACTAAATCCTTAGTTCTTTTCCGGCTCATGATGTCTTCTAGCGGTACTTTGAAGTATTTACACGATTCTCGGATTATAAGATCTGGCGTGACTATACTTCTTTTCTCCTCTATCATGCTTCCCAATATCCCCGATGCTACCTCCATTGTGGCTTCGCATTTTTTCAAATCACACACAGCTATTACCTTGGTTAAAGCTCCTTCGAGCTCGCGGATAGAGGATTTAACATTTTCCGCAATATAATTTACAACTTCGTCGGGAATCTCTATTTCCAAGCTTTTTGCTTTCTGTCTTAAAATCGCCTCTCTTGTTTCTAAATCGGGCATCTGGATGTCCGCCACCATTCCGCCCTCGAAACGTGTTTTAAGGCGATTCTCTAATCCTTGGATAGCATTTGGTACTCGATCAGCGGTCAGCACAACTTGTTTGTTTTTCTGATGTAGGTGGTTGAAGGTGTGGAAGAATTCTTCCTGGGTTGATTCTTTGCCAGAGAGAAACTGAATATCATCGATTAAAAGCACATCTACATTTCGATATCTGTTTTTAAAATCTTTGGCCCGGCCTGAACCCCTTTCAACAGCGCTGATAAAATCGTTGACGAAAGTTTCAGAAGAAACATAGAGGATTCGGATATTTTCATCTCCCTGAACTAAAGCATTGCCAATCGCTTGCATCAGATGGGTTTTACCCAAACCGGACTCGCCGTATATAAAGAGGGGATTGTAAACACTGCCTGGGGTTTTGCTGACTGCTTCGGCGGCTGCGTGAGCTAGCTGGTTGGAAGAACCGACAACGTAATTTTTGAAGTAGTAAGCGGAATTTAAAGAGGGGTTTTCTGGCAGCGATTGAGTCTTACCTTGTGCCGGTTTTGTAAACTTCGGTTTATCCACAGCCTTGTGGACAACTTCTTTTTTGCCGAAGTCGAAGACTTGGTCAGATGGGGGGGTCGCTACTTTGAACTTTACACTGATCTCTTCTTGATCCGCGTGTTTTAAGAGTGCTTCTAGAATTTGAGTTAGATATTTTTTGTTGAGCCAATCCTCTACGAAGAAAGTTGGCACCCCTATTGTGAAAACACCCTTTTTGTAGTCGAGGATAAAAGTGTTTTTAAACCAGGTGGTGAAATTTGCTTTGGAGATAGAGACTTCTAGCTCTCCAAGAGCACTTTGCCAGACTTTTGCTTTGTCCATAATTGGTTTCGACTTAAATGATTAGCCTATAGATTAATAGTAAGTTATCCACAGGCTATGTCAATGCCACGTCTAGCGTGGCAACAATTACCGACTATCAATGGTATCTTTTTATTACAATAATATTTCTTAGGGGTAGGGGATACTTGTTTGAGGTGGGCCCACTATCTGAATTGAAAACCAATACACACTTGAATGTTGTGATGTTTTGTGTTATAGTCTCTTGTGTAATAAGGAATCAATCATGAAACGAACATATCAGCCAAACAAACGAAGACGAGCCAAAAAGCACGGTTTTTTCAACCGCATGTTTACTCGTGCTGGTAGAAATATTTTAAGAAGAAGAAGAGCCAAGGGAAGAGTTAAACTAACAGCGTAGAGCAAGAATTAAGATAATGCTTAGACCCGAAAGGGTCTTTTTTAGTATCGTTAAAATTAATTTTGTGTTAGATTGAACTCATGTTAAAGAAGCTAAATCGAATATCAAAAGACAAAGAGTATAAAAAGATTTTTCGCAAATCAAAGAAATTTGAAACCGAAAATCTAGTTTTTCGTGTTGTGAAAAGAGACTCTAATGCTCAAGGATCTAAAAAACTTAAGCCAAATGCCTATAACCTAACTTCTCGTTTTGGTTTTATTGTCTCCAACAAAATTGATAAAAGAGCCGCAAGAAGAAATGGACTAAAAAGACGCTTGAGAGCGGTGGTAGGGGAGAGTTTGGATAAGATAAAGCCCGGTTTTGACGTAGTGATTTTGGTAAAAAGACAACCCAAATATCCATATAAATTTGAAGAGATAAAAGAAGAGGTTCTCATGGGGATGAAAAAGGCCGAACTAATTAGTTAGTCTAGAAGTGCGAAAACGCAAACATGACAATCATGTTTGCAGAATGCTTTTTGTTTCTGTTATTATCTAGGTCACGGGCGAAATCAAAGTCTAAGAGAGAGGGGCGTCTAACGATGTCCGATTTTGGTGTTGTGCCGTCGGATGAGCAACCTGACGCCTCTGAACTTTGGGCGCAGGTAGTAGCTCTGTGCGAAGCAGAGAACCGTCGCGAGAATCCAGTTTTTGGAGCCGCATCTCTGTCTCTGATGCGTGACGTTTCTCGGCGAGGCACGCTTCGTCTTGAAAGTGATGCCTTGTGGGTTGGCCATAACCGCGGGGGGAAGATCTTTCTGCAAAAAAAAGAGAAGGGTCTTCAGCTTTTGCTCGACGAAGTCGTAGGTGGGAAAGGCCTGATTGAACTTCGATTCGAGGAAGTTGAGGTATCGGAACTCGAGCTTCCGCTAGAGCTGCCGACAGTGGACCCGGTGGTTGTTCGTGCTCTTGAGCCAGAAATTCCTGCTGAACCTGTGGTCTTCGGGGCTGGATTCGGAAACTATGTTGTTACGGACGACAATCGGTTTCAGTTTCGTGCGGCCGAGGCTGTGGTTGATAGCCCGGTGAGGAATAGTTACTCACCGCTAGTTTTCCAGGGCCCACCCGGTTCAGGCAAGACACACCTCATGCTCCAGGGAATTGGAGAGCGTATCCAGGATCGCTATCCTCGTTTGAGGATTATCCTGCATCGTGGCGACGGACTTGTGAATGAGTTTGTTACCGCCTGTCGGGATAACACGATCGATGATTTCAGGAAGTGGATTTGATCGGCCGATGTATGGTTGGTTGATGACGCTTCTTCGGTCCTCGGACTGGAAGCGCCAAAGACTTTGGCGGAGTTTTTCCGGACTCTCAAAGTGATGAAGGACCAAGGGACACTGGTCGTCATCACCTCCAATCAGGATCTTGGTCAGCTTAACCTGGGTCAGGACAATATCGGCCACCTCCACTCTGGTCTTGTCTTGCCTTTCGGGCCTCTTGGCGAGGCGACCATGGATGGCATGGTGAGACAGAGGCTTGAGATTGAGGGAGTCGATCTCGACAAAGATTGGATTGAGGAGATTGTCCGCAATGTGGCTCAAGACGGCAGGGCCTTGACCGGTGCGCTCAACGCAATATGCGCGCATTGGAACTTAATGAAGGGGCTGCCCACGGAAGATGAATTCAGGGAGATTATCGTGGGGTACCAGCGATCTGACCCCACGATCACATCTAAGCAGATCATCGCAGCTGTGATCAGAGAGATGGACGATGACGATGTGACCGCTGAGACAATTTTCGGCAGATGGAAGAAGGGGAACCAGGCGTGGGCTCGGCACATAGTGATGCATCTGCTGAGCGATGTTCTTACCTTCTCTCCGCCGGAGATAATGAAGGTGGTCACATGCGTAAAGGATCTCTCGACCATTTACTATGGGCTCGGGAGAGCGAAGGACAGGACCAGGGAAAACGATGCTGATCGAAACCTGGTCACCAGGATTCGAGAGTCGCTTCAGACGTATCGGGGGGACAAGTGAGCCGCAGTCCTGGGGTGCAGCGCACCCCAGGATGTTCCATTTCAAATAGACGATAATTATGTTAATATATGTTAGTGCTTAGAGGAGTTGAGCAAGAAAGAAGAAGAATGAAGAGAATATTAATAAAGCTAATAGAAATATATCAAAAAACCCTCTCTCCCGATGAAGGCTGGTTCAAGGCAAAATACGCTGGCGGGTACTGCAAATACGAGCCTCACTGCTCGGAGTATTCGAAGCAAGCGATAGAGAAACATGGAGCCTTGAGCGGGAGTGCGAGATCTTTTTGGCGAGTACTACGATGTAACCCCTGGAGCAAGGGAGGAATTGACCTTCCTTAGATAAATTATGGCTGACTTTTTTACAAAAATTCTATATATACCTATTTACAACCTGCTAATCTATTTTGCAGCAGTTTTTGGTGGTTCTGTTGGTTGGGCGATAATCGTTTTAACTTTTATTATTCGAACCATTTTACTACCTTCTTCGATCAAGGCTGCAAAATCTGCGACCAAGATGCAGATGCTTCAACCGAAGATGAATGAGATTAAGGAAAAGCATAAAGACGATCAGAAAAAACAATCTGAAGAGACGATGAAGATGTACAAAGAGGAGGGAACCTCTCCTTTTGGTTCGTGTCTGCCCCTTCTTATCCAGTTGCCGATTATATTTGTTTTATATAGGGTTTTTCTGCACGGTATAGATACTTCAAGCTATAACCTCCTATATCCATTTACGCCTCGACCAGAAGTTCTAGATACATTGTTTTTAGGTTTTGACCTCTCTGTTCCAGATCTCTGGGTTCTGCCGATTATAGCAGGTCTTTTGCAGTTGCTTGTGAGCTGGATGTCGATGCCAAAAGTTGACCCAAACGCCAAGAAAGATGCAGCCAGCAACATGACCAGACAGATGATGTATCTCTTCCCAATAATGACAATATTCATCGCCCGATCCCTGCCTGCAGCCTTGGCTCTTTACTGGATAATTACAACTTTATTTAGCGTTGGCCAGCAGTGGTATGTAAATAAGAATATCAAGAAGCCTGCGGCCTCAAGTGCTAAAAAACAAATCTCAAGCTCGAAGCCTGCCAAGAAGGCAGAAAAAACAGAAAAAAAGAAGACCAAGAAAAAGTCGGACGTAGTAACAAATATGATGAAGAAAAGATTGAACAAATCCGACAAGAAGAAGGGCGTAGAAGTCACAATTAGAAAGAAAAAATGAAAATGGAATTACGAATAATAAATTAAGAATTATGGAATTAGTTAGAAATTGAGACTGAAACATATATAATCCTACTATTTATCAACTAGCTGCCGGCTTGAAATAAGCCTTTTTTTTAAGTATGCTTATGATTGAAGAATGAGTAGGGTTAACCTAAAAAGCTCAAGCCTAATTCCTAAGAAGCTAAACCATGGAAGAAGTGATTATCAAAATTAAAGACAAATCAAACGAGCTGCTCGAAGCTCTTGGTTTTGAGGGTGAGCCGATTGTTAAGCAAAACGAATCTACGATAATCGTAAATATTGAGACCGATGAAGCACCTCTTTTGATCGGGAAAAGAGGAGAAAACTTGAGAGCGCTTGAACATCTACTTAGAATTTTAGTCGGAGCCGAGCTGGACGACAGAGTGAACATTGTTTTAGATGTGGCTGGATATCGAGACAAAAACACCGAAAGAGTAAAGAGAGACGCAAAAGAGAGAGCCTGCGCGGTGGTCTCTACCGGAGATGAATATGATATGCCTCCGATGAGCGCATTTGATCGCCGAATTGTGCATGTAGTCTGTAAAGATATCGCCGATGTTGATACAGAAAGTGCTGGATATGGCCGCGATAGAAGAGTTAAGATAAAGCCCAAGAAAAAAGCATAATTTTTGATTTGATAATATATGTCTCGCCCTCGAAAAAAAAATGTCGGTATCTACCTATTAGCGGCTATTTTGGTTGCTTTGGTCGGTTTATCCTACCTTCAAACAAAATCAAAGGTTATTGAGAAGAGTATTGATCATGAATATGGGCGAAGAAGTATCAAAATTGCTGATGAAACCATATCAGTTTACTTGGCAGAGAGCGAAGAGGAGAAGCGATTGGGGCTTTCGATATTTGAAGAGCTCGAGGCGGATCGGGGGATGCTGTTCGAATATGACCAGCCCGGAAAACCGGCGTTTTGGATGAAGGATATGAGTTTTGATATAGATATGGTTTGGATACGTAATGATATCATTGTGGGAATTACGCCAAATGTATCTCGCTATAGCCAGTCAGCTAGATATATCCCTGAGCAGGAAATTGATACTGTTTTGGAAGTTAACGCCGGGTATTGTAAGCGCAATAAGATTGAAGTTGGGGATAGCGTTGAATAGTTTTTTGGAAGCGTGGCAGAGTGGTTTAATGTGCCGGTTTCGAAAACCGGTGTGCCTTTACGGGTACCAGAGGTTCGAATCCTCTCGCTTCCGCCAAAACTTTTAAAACTGATATAATGTTTTACAGACAATAACTTTGGAGGGAAATTGGTTAATATTGATAAAACAATCTACTATCTTAATCGGGAGCAGGAGGAGCATCATACTCAAGATTTGGCAAAGAAATTAAATTTGCCTTATATTAACTTGTCCAATTATCCATTGACTCTGGAGATTTTAAATATAATTCCCCAAGATTTAGCAGTTGCGCATCAGGTTGTGCCGTATTTAAAAATTGGTAAAACAGTAAAAATAGGCGTTGTGAATCCGAATAAAAAGGGACTTAAAGAGGTCCTAGACAAAATTGCCAAAGAGAATAATTTTGAATTCGCTCAGGTTGTCATCTCTAATTCATCGTTTTTGTATGGGGTGTTTTCTTATCAAAAATCTCAAAAAGAGGAGAAAAAAAAGACCAGAGAAACTGGCGAGGAACAGAGGGGCCTTGAAGCAGAAATAATTGACAAAGAGTCTCTAATAGCCGTTGCTGCTAAGACTCAAGACACCAAGCTTTTAGACGTTATTGTCTACGGCGGAATTATGATGCAGGCTTCAGATATTCACTTGGAGCCAGCGGAAAAAGAGTTTTTGGTCCGTTATCGTCTAGATGGTGTTCTAAGAGATATTTTAAAGCTCCCAATACGTAATTATAAAAGTTTAATCTCTAGGATTAAATATCTATCAAAGATGCGCATGGATAAGAAAACTGAACCTCAAGATGGGCGTTTTGCTTTTAAAACTGATAAATCAGCAACAGATTTACGTGTTTCGGTTCTGCCTTCCTCGTACGGCGAGAGTGTGGTTATGAGAATCCTGAGTCAGGACAAACAGAAGATGCGTTTAGATAATTTTGGTTTCCGAAAAGATGCCCTCGCGAGTGTTTCTAAAGCTATAAGAAAACCAAACGGGATGATTCTAACTTCTGGACCGACCGGTTCCGGTAAAACTTCTACCATGTACGCTATATTGATGGAACTAAATAAGCCGGAAGTAAAAATTATTACTCTGGAAGATCCTGTCGAGTATAGAATCTCCGGCGTTGAACAAAGCCAGATAGATAAAGAACACAATTACGATTTTGCAGCTGGCTTAAAGGCTATCTTACGACAAGATCCGGATATTGTGATGGTCGGGGAGATACGCGACCCAGAAACCGCAGAGATTGCCGTTCAAGCTGCTATGACGGGTCATCTGCTTCTATCTACCATCCATGCAAACTCAGCTCCGGCTGTATTCGTTCGATTATTGGAAGTTGGAGTAAAACCCTTTCTTCTTTCAGGTTCTGTAAATTTGGTTATGGCGCAAAGACTAGTGCGAAAAGTTTGTTCAAAGTGTGTTGAAGAGGTTGAAGTTAAACCAGAGGTGTGGCAGGAGATACAAAAAACTTTAGGGCCGATAAAATCTAAATTTGATTCAAAATATCAAGCCTTGTTGAGTTCCCCGAGTGTGAAATTGAAGCGTGGCGCAGGTTGTTCTGCCTGCGGAAATTCCGGTTTTGATGGTCGTCAAGTGATAGTTGAAGTTCTGGTTCCAAATAGTGAGATTGAAGCTCTGATCTCTAAAAAGGCGAGTATTTCAGAATTTCAAAAAGCCGCCCATGCCCAGGGAATGATTTCCATGGAGCAGGACGGCCTTATTAAGGTTTTGCAAGGGGTGACTACTGTCGAAGAGGTCTGGCGAGTTACAAAAGAGTAATTTTATAACTAACCCAAACATAGTTCTATATGTCTGTCTTAAGTCTGTCCTGATTTTGTCTTTAGAAGAAGCCGCCTATCGCAGTGACGATTCCGTATGCAAGAGTAATAATTACTACGCCGATAATGGCGTTTAGAATTCCCTGTTGACCCTTTTTTGCCGCGTCTGGATTGCCGCCAGCAGTTAGATAAATAAAGCCGGAATAGATTAGATAAAAAAAGGCGACAATCCCAGCGATTATGAATACCCAATTCGTGACTTTCCCTAATAGCACATTCATGCTCCAATCAGTTGTTTTCCCACCTATTTTTAATCCTTCTTGAGTGACTACTGCCAATGCTGTTTCAATCATTCTCATAAACCCTCCAATTAATTAATTGTATCTTTTAAGATATACACCAATATTCTAGCGACGGCAACGAAGACTAAACCTATAATCGACCAGAGCAAGGTTTTCTTCGCTGTTTCTATTTTACTATCGTCACCGTAACTTGTTACATAAATTATTGTAGCATAAAAGATCATAAGCAATGCAACTATGCCGGCCAAATTGATGGCCACTGTAATAATAGTATCAACATAATTTACAACAGTATTTAAATCTGCATCGGGGCCGCCGATATTGTGGAATAGGCTGTTCACATCTTGGTCAATATCACTATCTTGGGCAGAAATTTTTGTAATAAAATTTATCATTTATAGAAATTAAAAGATTTGATTTATTGTATCTATTATAGCAGTGACTAGCCCGTAAGCGATAGAAGCCAAGACAAGCCCGACAATAGTATACATAATAGTTTTTTGTCCCTTGGCGACTGTCTCAGCATTTCCCCCCGAGGCTAGGTATTGGAATCCTCCATACAATAAACCAGCAAAAGCCAAGATGCCGATAAGCCAATAATATGTCGATTTAATTCGGCTAAACAAACTCGAAAGGGAAGTAACAGGTTGATTGATATCGAAAAAAGATGATCCGAATTCTACCAGACCAGAGTTGGTTTCTCTGTCGGCCTGTGACTCTGGAATATCTATATCGCTTATGGCAATTTCTATAGCTTTTTTAGAATCATCTATATAATCGCTTAATCCATTGCCAGAAAAAGCCTTTATCATCAGTGAATGATAGCCGACTATACTTCCAGTGGTATCCCAATCAAAAACCGTTTCGGCTTCGTTTTCTGAATCAAAGCTCATGACTTTCCAGCCAGTTGTGTCAGCTCCGGCTTCGTTTGCCTCAGTAATCATCTCTGGCGTTGCCATAACTCCTTTTATAGCATCTTGTGCGGAGGAACCGCTCTCGGTTAAGTGTCTACACAGGCTTGAGTCTTCTGCTATGACTTCCTCTCTTTTGCCAGTACAAGCGTATAAGATAGCTTTTTTGATTCTGTCGTCTTTGGCAGTAACTGTAACGGGCACTTGTTCTCCCTGTACAGCAGAGATTGGTCCCGCAATAGTAAAGTGGGTGCCGTCATCGTTATTTTGGAGATTGCTGCTTGATAAAATTCTATTGTCAACTGTTTCAAAAGTTGCTTCAACAAAATCAATCGGTTCCTCGCTTTCATCAAGTTGATAAGAAAGCTGAGCTTTTAGATAATATTTCTGCGGAAACGATGTGTCATATGCCGAGCCATCTGTAAAAGTTGGGGAATATTCTTGCGGTTCACTGTTTTCAATTTCAGTATATGGAATATCGGAGATTCCTGACCAGTTTATAATAATCGGTTCTCCACTAGTAACAACGGGCAAAAGATCGTAAATAAAGATGTTTCGGCTTTTGTTGCTATGGGGTTTTAAAAACAATTTTACGATAAATCTTCCTCCTTCTTGATCGGCTTCCGGCTCAGGCAGGTTGGCAGTAATATTAAATTTATAGCTTTGTGGATTATTATTATCTAAATATATTTCTCCTGGATATTCGAGGGAAATAAACTCATTGCTGACGCTTTCTTTCTCAGCTATTGATAAATACAATTCTAGTGCTCTTTCAATATGGTCCCTTTCCTCGGTTACATCTTGGCCAACATCTTCCCAAGACTTTAAGGCTGAGTTCAGAATATAAAGCATTGACTGATGCCAAACAGAATCCTTTGTTGCATCTTGGTAATTTGAATCTATGTTAAGAACAATCGCGTCGGTTCCATCTATCTTCTCAAAATCGCAATTATCTCCACAATCAGGTATGTTGGGGTATTTTTGAAGCAAATGATCAAAAAAGTTCTGATCTTTTACCTGGATACTGGTTGGTTCGATCTCGGGGATAAATCGTACGTTGTCCCACTCACCGTGGGCATCGGCGATATAACGCTTAATCACTAACTCTATTCTGCTTACCGATTCCAAATCACCAAGCCTTTTTGCTCGGTCAAAAATCTCATTTAAGAAGGACCACTCTGGAGTAAAGGGACTTTCGAGAGAGGCCCCGTTCCAATCTCCTGAATTTGTGAATTCCCAATATCCGTCATGTTCTATTCGTATGGTTTCAAGTTGATTTTCTATATATTTCAAATCTTCATATTGGCGGTGTTCCTCGAGTGCAGGAGCAGAAGCGTTAACGAGATAAAGAGTACTTGTCCCAGAGTCTTCGGATAATAGATAGTCTAGTTTGTTATTGGGGTTATCTTGAACTGCCGATTGATAGTCTTGTTGAATCTTTTTGATTTTATCCATATCTGAAGCCACACCTTTAAATCTTGCCTTTAAATAAGATTCAGAAAGCAAATCCCAATCTTCGGAGGGGATTTGGGGATCTTGCCAGGAAATTGCGCTTAAAGTTAGAAATTCTCCAGCTTCTGGGGTTATATTTGGGCTACTAATCCCATCGCGCAAATTGGGGTGATAGTATCTCATAACTGAGATGCTTCGCGGTTGATTTAGCACAGTCGAAAACCAATAATTGTTAACTCCTGTTTCGGAGTCAACGGCCATAAAGTTTGCCGTAGTATATACATCGGAGATTTGGTCGAGAAGTTCTTTGTCTTGTCGGTATTTAGTTTGATAATATGGTTCGTTACTACCATTAAAACGCTCAATTTTTTGATAAATCTCATTTAGAAAAGATAAATCTGGAGTTGGCTTGTCCTGGTCATAAGAAGCATATTTCCAATCATTTGGATTGTAAGAAACAGATAATTTATAGCAAGAATCAGATTCAAGAAGACCACATTGGTTACTGTCGAGCTTGGAGACATGAGTATAAAAAAAGTTTTTGTAATCACGGATGGCCGAGGTGTCTACATCTTTAGCTAAAATATATTCAACTTTTGTTTTAGAGCTATCGGGGACAATCTGGTAACCTGTGTTTTTTGGTAGTGCCTGTTCTGGTGTTCCTGTATTTGTGTCGGCTGAAATTTGATTTCTTGAAAATAAAAAGGTTACAACTGAAAAAGAGATAGCAACAACTGAAAAATAAATTAAGTATTTTGATATTTGCTTTGTTTTGCTAAAGACGGACATTAGAGGCTTATATTTAATATATTTAAGATTAAATAAACTATGAATAAAAGCGCAAAACCGGAGATAGCCCCTACGGTGATGTCTTTTGCTTCTCCAATAGCAGTTGGATTTCCTTGAGAAGTCATGTATTTGTAGCCTGCAAAAATCAGCATAAGAACAGTTAGTGCAATACCTAAGTTTTTAGCAAAATTTAAAATAGCTTTCATATAATCTAAGTATGAGTTTATCGGCTCACTTTGGCCAGGTATCGGGACTCCTATGCCTATGCCTTTCTCGCTTGAATCTTCAGCAGGGCTTTCGCCCGTGGCATCTCCTCCTATGGCGCTATTATCATCAACTTCGGTAATACTTTCTGTTCCATCGTTTCCGGGAATATCAGCTATTGTTGGTTCTTGAGCTTTTGAAATTGTGAAAGAAAGAGCAAAGATAATTGAAAAAAAAGCAAAAGAACAGAGAACGGTTTTTTTTGTTTGATTCATAATTTTACCAATCTTTCTTTCTTAAAAGCTCTGTAGCCATGTTCGAGCCGAAGTCTAGGGCTTCTTGGCTATTTTGGCTTTTCGAGTAGGTGTTTTTAATGATATTTTTGAAGATGTTGTCCATTTTTGATGGGTACCTGCCCTTATTCCAGCTTGTAGCTGTTTGTGACTGGTCTTTTTCGGGGCTGGAGGAGTCTTTTCTCTCTTCTAGGGAGGGTAAAAACTCTGCTATTTTTTTGGCGGGAGCTATATTGATGGTAGAGGCATAAGTGTCAGCATATTCTTGGATAAGATATTTTATTATAGTCCAGGACGCAATTTGTTTCGAAGATGCCGTTGGAACTGAAAAAGCGGTAAACCTTCCAAAATCGGTAATATTTTCATTGTTATTGGTTATTTGGGGTAAGGCTGATTTACTATATTTTAGATTGGGGTAGTTTTGAGCAAGATAATTTTCTAGCGATTCAAAGCCAAAAAGCATAGCAACCTTCCCCTCAGCAAAAGCTTTTATGTCGTTGCCGATAGAATCGTTCCAACTGTAATTTTCGGAAGAAGGGTCAGCGAAGCTAGTATAAAAATCCAAAGCTCTTTGAGCGGGATTATCTTTGGTGTTGGTTATTGTGTCTTGAGGGAGATTAAATATAGCAGTATCTAAGTTGTCAGAGGTCATTTTAGTTTCGTTTTGCATCATTAGAGCATATAAAATACTCGTTGAGCTCGAAACAGTCGTAGTGGTGCCGAGAGCGACCCCAGATCTTGTTATGGTGTCTCCGTTTTTTTGAGTTAACAGTTTTGATTTTTCAACAAACCCTTCCCAATTTATGGGAATTTCTTCTAAAAGTTCATATGCTCTAGTAGTTTCTTCCCTTGTAAGGTTTCCGTAATTATTTTCACTTATTTCATCCAATGTGTTGTTTATCGATGAGGTGTTTACGTATATCTCTAAAGTATCAATTGTTGGAGTTAACGCAAGAATATTGTTGTCAAAATAA
Organism: uncultured Candidatus Saccharibacteria bacterium; assembly: GCA_964426805.1. Classification (GTDB taxonomy): domain Bacteria; phylum Patescibacteriota; class UBA1384; order XYA2-FULL-43-10; family XYA2-FULL-43-10; genus CAYRRY01. Next base: position 35,378 of record CAYRRY010000005.1, read on the forward strand.
ACATTTTGTTTGACTATTGGCGCAAGTTTTTCCTCTATGTTTATTTCTATCGCCATAT
>CAYRRY010000006.1:0-34231 GCA_964426805.1 uncultured Candidatus Saccharibacteria bacterium
TTTGTTTTTGTTAGTAAATATTGAGTCAACGATTGGTCAACCATATAATCTACAATTGGTCTCGGAGTATAGTAACTTCCGGTTGCCTTTCTGGCTGATTCTCCAGTTTCTGGGTTTATTTCTGCTAAAAGATTCTCGAATATTCTTCCCAACATTTCAGGGTCGATAGAGAGGTCAACGTCAAGCACAGTATTTTCATCTATTGTAAAGTTATATGTTTCAAGTATTTCATACAGCTCTAGAAACCATTTGTCTGGGATTTTAAGAGCCCAATTTGGTTGGTTCTCACAATAGTCATCGTGATGCGGGTCAAATAGCCCACCATTTAGGTAGGGAATTTTACTATAACCGTTGGACAATTCGGGGCTTCTTTGACTAATAGGTCTATTCAGCACTTGGAAAAATATTTTTTCGAGTACATTGTGATAGTATTCTGAGTTATTTTTTACTGCTTCGGTGGATAGAAATTCCTCTGGGAGCAAGGAAGAATTTTTTTTTGATTTTTTCTGTTTTAAAAACCAACAGAAAATCGTACGGCCTATTAGTCTTACTGCAAATTCCTGATGTGTTTTTTTATCGCTCCGATCCACAGACGGCAGAACCATTTCTGATTCAAAATGTTCGGCTTTTGGGCCTAGTTTTATATCACCACCAACTAAGCGTCTGAAGAATTTAGCTATTTCTCTGTAGAACTCTTTATTAACAACTTCAACAGAGAATCTAGACAATAAATCATCAAAATCTTTTAATATACCTTTTTTGATTAAGAAATCTTCAGGTGTTTTGGTTTTTGCATCTGGTCCAAGAAAAAAAGAATACCTACGTGGGTTTGAAAATTCGGTTACAATCCTACCGTTTTCGTTGACGTCCGGCTTCATTTGCATCAAGGACAGTCGCCAATTTTGATCATCTTCACTGAAATATACTACCAAGGCTTTGTAAGTTTGGTATTCCTTCATCAGTTTGAAACCTTCTTTCGCTTGATATATCTTTTTTTCTGCTTTGCCCTCAATTTTCAGTTCGAATATAGACAACCCCAGCTCCTCCGAAACACCAAGATAATTAGCACTTTTAATGGCTTTGAAACCTTTGCTAAGGTTTATCGGCCTAACATCTTTATCGATCCCAGGAATTAAATCATCTGCAAAATCTAAAAAACTATCTCTGTTGTAAGGATCTTTGAAATTCATGTCCTAAGCTCCTCGCTCAGAACAATTGCTTCCGGCTCTTCCTCAAGCATTTTAACTCTGTCGTTTGAATTATTAATTTTTTCTCGGCTAACAATAGTTTGTAATTCTTTATAGTCTTCTTCTAAGTTTTTAAGTTTAAGTTTAAAAATATCCTTAAGCTCTCCATCGTTTATATCATCATATTTTCGTATAATGTCCTCGACATCTTTGCAATAATCTTTACTCTTAGGAAGCTTGTTCGAGAGAACTACAAGTGTTTTAATTGCATCAGCACGTCGCCCCCTTATTGTCGGAAGAGCGTGCTTTGCAAAAAGTTGATCACGAACCAATTCAAAAACGGCATCAAATTTGTCATCTGCCGGTTTACCTTTTTCTTCAACACTTGCTTCGAAATGATTGACAGCTACTTCGGCCGCAACCGTTTGCGGCTTATCCTCACCAGACTTTACGGCAAAAATCGTGTTGCTTCCCTTCTTTCCGAAAGCCACCGTCACTTTTTCTTTTTGGTTTTCGCGAATTACGCTACTTCGATGCTTGATAGCCCTTACTTTTGTCATGAATTCGTCGTCGTCTTTTATTTTGTCATATTTTTCTTGGTGCGCAGTGAACCACGAAAGCGATTCTTGTTTTGTCTCTTCTTCATGAAATTCTTCTTTAAGAAATGTGCTGAGCTCTTCATCTTTTGTAAGTGTCTTTGTGTCAGACCCAAGAACACTATTAATTAAGTCAATCTTTAAGGTTGCAATTTGTTTTGTTCGAATTGTTGTCTCGCCAATTTCGGTTGGGAAAAAATTATAGACATAGATATTGTCAAAAACCTTTTTGTTTACCCGATTAATTCGACCGATACGTTGTATTACTCTGGTCGGGTTATATGGGATGTCGTAGTTAATAACTATCCCAGCCCTATGAAGATTGTAGCCTTCACTTAATGCATCTGTTGCAATTAATACATCATAATCATTCTTTTGCGCACTTTCATGTAATCCGGCATCGAAGTTTTCTTTAATAATTTTTTTGTTGTTCGCAGTTGAGTCAGAAGATGTGTACTTAAAAATTCTTTTTTGGCCATTTTCGATCAGTTGCTTATATAAGTATTCAACAGTATCAGCATAAGTTGAAAATATTACAATTTTTCTATTCGGGTGGTCCTGCATCTTTTTATTTATTTCTTTGATAAGACCATCCGTTTTGGGATCAACATCCTGTGTCTTGCTTTCACTGCCAAACCACTCGTTTTTTATCTTATTCAGCAACACAATATCGGCTTGTACTTTGTGAATAAAATCTTCTTTCATCAACGACTTGTCAATTGTGAGAATATCCTTTGTATTATATTTGGACAACTGGTCTTCGTTTAGCTCTTCTTCAAGTTGCTCTTCTAGGTTGTCATTACTATCATTTATTATTTCTTCCGCCTCCGGAATATCGCCTTTTTTGGAAATCGGTATCTTGCCAAGCTTATGCCACCAGCCCTCAATTAATACATTAGACTGAATCATCTTATCTAGGGTTAAGCGAAAAGCTTCTTTTGAACTTTCGAAACGTGTCACTAACAAACGACGCATAAACTTTTTCAAGTTGCTTTGCGCTGTTTTAAGGTCTGTTTCTTCTATGCCTTGTTTTTTAAGACTATCAACAAATTCTTTATGACATTCTTCTTTAATGTAGGCAGCAGGCTGGTACCTGGCTCCACTGAAACCCTCATCCTTAGTTTTTCCGACAATAACTGACAAAGTTTTGGCATAAATCTCAGATAATTCACCTAGATTATATTCAAGGATATCAGGTCCTTTAACTATTGAGAATTCTATGCCTTGCCTTTTTAAATCTTCTCTATATTTAGTCCGGTTATCGATGTCAAGCCTTGATCGGCGAATTATTACCGGCTCGATTAAACGTTTTAGTTCTAGTGCAATATCATTTTTTTCTTGATCAATGTGCTTTTTGTCTGAAGGGTTCTTGCTCATAAATCGCCGTAATTTGTTATATTTTTGAATTAAATCTCTGAATCTCAGAGAAAGATTGTCAACGGATTTAATTGTGGACATCCCAGGGGTTTGAAATAATTTCACAAGCGCAAAAATATCTTTTGGATCATTATTAAATGGTGTAGCAGTTAGAGCAAGTATTTTGTTATTGGGATGTAGCCTGCAAACCCCCCACAAACTCTTGTAGTCGTTGGTCAATTCGTTGCGGTAACGATGCGCTTCATCAATAATTATCAGTCTTGGTTCTTTCGTTTGTGAAAGTTTTTCTAAAGCCTTGCCCACACTACCACTGGTAAATATTCTTGTCCCGACTAATTTAAATTGTGATTGATAATCAATCCATTGGTCCTCAAGATGCGGTGGTGTAATAATAACAACAGGCAGCTCTGTATTGTTTGCAATTGCAGAAGCAATAATACTTTTGCCCAACCCCACAACATCGGCGATTATCACTCCATTGTGCTTATCTAGATAATCAATACCATCACGAATTGCATCGATTTGATATTTTAAGTCCACATAGTCATTACCAGCGATTTCTTTGGGGGTTCGGATTGCTAATTCTTCGTTCGCTGCAAAAAGTTCATCAAGAATTCTTATATATACTTCATACGGAGAAGGAGTTTGATAAAAACATATTTCTGATTTAATTTTTTTGACAAACTCTTCCGCGTTGTCTTTGGTGGCAATATCAATATTATCGCTGTCTGACCATAACGAATCAAAAGTATCACAGTATTCTTTGTAATTTTTTTGGTCCGTTTGAGATTGATTTAATTCTCCTTGACCGATCAAGCCATTGAACGTAAAATTACTCGAGCCAAGAAAACCAATACCTCCCGAATCTTTGTTGCGTTTGTGAACAATATACATTTTGCCATGCTCAATCATGTGTGACATTTTTATTTCTAATGTGCCATTTTGGATTTTTTCAACAAATATTTTTAAAGCTTCTTTGTTGCTTCTTGGGTCAAATATTGACGTTCTATTAACAAATTCTGTAAGTCCTTTAACATATTGTTCCTTCTTTTTTTCGCGCCCTTGACCCGTATTACGTGATTCATATTTTTCCAATCTAACATTTTCTTCATTTTTTACATTATTCATAATCTCTGGCACACAATCAGGATCGATATACGAACCAACAGAAATTCTGACTTTAATATTTTTAAGTTCTTCTACAAGAGCGCTAAAACCGGAGAAATAAAAATACGCAACATGAATATCAATAGATGTTGCGTCTTTAAGAGCAGACCTGAGTTCTGCTAGCATTGTTTTTTCTTTATTATCTATGAGTGCCATATTTTTTTCTTTTATATCAATTCCACTTAAAACGCTTCAATGGCTCATACGTGTGAGCCATTAGAATATTTGCTCATTTATCCCCTCCCCACACACACCTCCCACCATACGCCCCCACTATTTCCGCTCACCCACCATATGTTCATACCTCTTACGTACACCTCGTAGGTGTACATTCTGGTCTAAACCCCTCTTGCTTACCCACTGCCACACCGAGTGTGACAGATCGCAGGTTAAGCTCATTTATCCTCTCCATACTACTCTCAATACCGCCTAAAATCAATTCAAAACAAACCAATCACACCACTCAAACCCCTCCACCCCAGCACTCTCCCTCACCAGGTTTGGACCACTCACGTAAACCTCGTAGGTGTACGTGAGTGGTCTTAGCCAGAATAGTCATCGATCAATTGCTTTTTAATGATAGATAAACTTTTTTGATAAGTTTTTCTATCATTAACAAATTTCCTATATTGCACCGGGTTTATTTCTAGATCGTCCCCGTAATCACATAGATGTTTCTCGTCATTAATATATTCATTATATGAAGAATATGTCCAATCCTCTGGCGATATTGATATCCCGACAGAGCTAGGATTCAAATGAATATATCTCGTTAGATGTAAGAGTTGTTCATCGTTATTAACTAAAACATTTTTGAATCTGCTAGACCAAAGCGGTCCGATCCTTTTATATTTAGTGTTGAAATATCTAGAGTAACTGTTTAATAAATTGCCTAGATATTTTGATATTGCATCTTTTCTGTTTTGTTTTAAAACAAGATGAAAATGAGTGGGCATTATGCAGTAACAAATAATGTTTACATATTTTGGACTACTCTCAGCAAGATCATTTATTATCTGAGATTTTAATTGATCTGACAAATCATCATATCGAGAATATTTATAATTAAAACCAACAAAACTATACATCTGCATCATATTCAAAAATCTCTGAAAGTCTAATTCAGAATTATATATCTCAAACTTAGCAATACTTCTAGAATATATATGGTATATTTGATTGTTCAATAACGGATCTTTTCTATGTTGTGTCATACCCTAATTATACCACTACGTACACCTCGTAGGTGTACGTAGTGGTTCTAACGTGAATCGATATAGAATTATTGGTTTACTACTCTCAATACCGCCTAAAATCAAGATTTATTCCCCATTTCCGAGCCTGTGGATCGCTAGAACATCACCTAAACACCTTTCATCCACCTACCGCCCCGTTTCCCCCCGTTTCACCTTGCCACTACCGTACTGCGCAGTATAGTAGTGATATGTTCATTCTTTTCCAAACAGCTCCGTCCACTCATTCCGTTTTAACCACTCACGTACACCTCGTAGGTGTACATTGGTTCACTGGCCTACGGCAACCCTCGGCGTTGCCGTATGGAGGTCAACTTTTATGTCTTTCTCTTGTTAATATTATTTATTTTGATATTGCGGGGTCGCAGATCCCCACTCACTTGGAGGCATCGAGTCGGGCCTATGTTCCTTGATAAAAGCATCGGATGATATTGTTTGCTTCATTTCTTTGAACTCACCGTCGTCCATCTCCACGATGTTCTCGAATCCTAATTCCTCTAAGTATTCCACTGCGTCAGCATTTTTTGGATTGGTCAACATTTGTTTAAATCTTGGAGTGTTCACTTTGGCAGCTTGCAATACCCAATATCCTGGTAGTTCCTTCATTCCTCCCAACCAACGATTCTCTTGCTCTAAATAATCCCGGTAACTGGCTTTGCCCATTTTTTCAACTTTATTCTCTATTCTGTTGTGTAGTGAGTCAACATCAACCCCCCTGCTTTCTAACTCCCGGTCTACCTCAAGTCTTGATTGGCTTGTGGTCAACTTGGATATCAAAGATACTAACAGTTGTAACTCCACTTCATTCTCCCCTACTTCATTTCCCGGGACTCCGTCATCTTCGATCTTTTTCTTTAATTCATCCATCATTTTACTTATTTCATATAAATATACATCGCGCGCAATTCTATCGATATCTCTGTAGGCGTCATTTCCTTCAGGGGAAGACATTAGGTGCTCCCATTTATCGAAACGATCCATTGTAGGTCTGCCGGTATTCTCTTCTCTCATCATCGCTGCGAGTCGCAAAATATCTTCTGCATGAAATATATCTCCCTTAAAACCAAACCTACCAGCAAGCTCAACAATCCTAGCCATATGAAACCGGCTGCTCAATAACCCGTATTCGTCTGCGTCAGATTCACCTTGCTCTTTCTCTTCATTTTCTGCATCAATTGAATCTATAGTGCCAATAAAGTTTTCTACTGTATCGGCGGCTTTGTCCTCGGCAATCACCTTGTCCTCTGGAATTTCAGGATATTTTGCCAACAAATACTCTCTCATTAGTTCACCTCCACTTTTCTCTTTATCTGGTCCTCCCCCTTCTGACATAATTATTTTGTCGATTTCTCCCATTTTCCACAATTCACCAGCAGCTAAAACCCTAGCCTTTGTTCCAGCGCTCAGATGCCAGCCTAAGTCATTTTCTCCTTCTGGGTCAACGGCTGCTTCATCTGCTGTTCGTGGATCAGCTCCAAAACCAAATACAATCAGGTGGCTATACCTTTTCTTGGCTTCTCCCTCCCCGTCTTCGCCTGTCTCCCCCTCTACCGGTGGTTGAAAATATTGACCTTCATCACCCATACCTATTGTTTCACCCATACGTCCTCCTAATTTATTACTCGATATACTCAATTTTTTCCTCATTTCTCTCTTCTCGTTTTCAGAATTATCTATTTTATATATTACTTTCTCCCCATATTTCTCTCAGACGTTATATGTTCACTATACAGAATTATCACTTGTTACCACTACCGTACTGCGCAGTAGAGCAGTGGTAGATTCATTCTTTTCCAAATAACTTGTTGATTATTGGACTTCCTTTTGTTTTGAAGTGAATTTTATTGATCGTGCCTTCAGACATGCCCATCTTCAAAGCTACATCACTATATGTATGATCTTCCTTCAGCAATTTAGCGCACATGATTCTTCGAGATAGATCTTTGATTTCAGAAGAAGACATCAGCGACATCAACAAATCAGGCACGTCATTTCGTTTCATACCGATAAATGTTTCAAGCAATAGCTTTTTTGACTTTGCGTCAATATGTCTCTCGGGCATTATATATTCATTATGCAGAATTATCGCTTGTTAGACACTACCATACTGCGCAGTAGAGTAGTGATAGATTTATTCTTTTCCAATTAGCTATTTATTTCTTCAAGTACCTTGTCTTAATGCGTCTCTTGCCATAAACGATTTTCTAGACTACTTAACCCCTTCTTCGAATCTCGTGTCGGAAAATTTGTTGGCATAGAAATTTAATGCATTTAATTGGTGATCCAGAGTAAATCGATCGGAAGGTGTTCTTGGTCTCAGTCTCCTGATTTGTTTAACTGCGAAAGCTCCGGCGTATCTTTCTTGAAAAATCTTGGTCAACATTTTAAACGTATCATTATTTCCATAAAGCTTATAAAAATTTGAACTGGATATATCTTCACCCTGTGAGAGTAGACCTCTAACCATCAGAGAATTTGCGTCCAGTTCACCCATTAATTCTGATCTAATTCGCTCTGTTTCTGCCCGATATCTTCCAAGCCCGGCGATTTCTGGTTCGCCGTTATTTTCAATCGCCGGCAAATATGTATACGTTAATCGCTCAAGAAAATTCTTAGGCTGCGACCCTAGCAGCGATTTTTGAATTTCACCGAAGAGGAAAGTATGACCAAGTTCATGAAATATAATTGAGAGTGATTCCGGTCCTCGCTCCAATGCACCCAAATTGAGCGCCGTAAGATAAGCTTCCCCTTGCTGGTCAAGAGTAGAATCATTCGCCCACCCCGCGTATTGCTTTCTTTCTTCTGGGGAGAGGGTAGCGCCAGTAAGTGAGCCCGCAGTACCTTCGAAAAGAACTTTCTTATTTGGGATATATGTCGATAAATTAATAAGCTGATAATCAACGGAATTTTCCGGCTTGTAACGCAGCGATCCTTCATAAAAACGACGCTCTCTGCCTTCGCTGTCCTTGCGCATCTCCACGAAATTAAAGTGGAGAGAATCACCGTTGGGCCAGAAAATATCATGCAGGTTTTCCGGAACAACTTTCTCGTGCTCCCTATTCGGATCAGGCGGAGGCGGCGAGGATTCAGAAGATGCTAATAGCGCGACTTCCCTATTGTGAGGATCGAGATGAAAAATATTTTCGCTTGTATTTGGGTCATCCGGGTCGTCACCACCATCAGGCGATTCGCCACCTTCTGCAGTTAATATTAGCTTGCGATTTTCAAAATTCACAATTGTTTGTGCAGTCGCATCGTCTATTCCTCTGTTGGGAGGTATTGGAGGATTTCCCCCGGTAGCTAAAAACTGATTGGCTAGCTGGAATCTGTTAGTCATCTCGGTCGCAGTTATCCACTCGTCGAGGCAAAGTTTGGCTTTGGGATCATCTTGGTGGCTTTCGAAAAAAGCGCGAATTTCTTCATCTTGCATCAACTTACTATACAGCATTTTGGTCAACTCGGCGGCAGCTTGCAAAAAGAATTTAAACGGATCCAATTTCCCATCTGCACCCACGCAATTCTTGGAGATCTCTGTCTGCATAGTTGCAAAATGATTCCAGGTCTCAGCATCCTGTGTTACTTCCGTAAGTTTGTGGAAAAATCGGTCTTCCAGACCAAAATCGGCTAGAGCACTCTCAGCTCCCAACGTAGCATAAACCGCCAAAAAAGAACCGCTGTGTCGTAGCATGTCTTCGATATGCTCAGCCGCATTTTCTGCAATTTCCGGAGTTATTTCTTGCCCATTAGCTAGTATCCCAGCTTTCGTTTCTACAAGATTCTCACGAAATTTGGACTCGTCGAATTGTGGTTTGTCTACAGACATCTGACTCCCTCTAGATAATGCTCAGCAGAACATTTTTATTTTAATCAAACGACCCTCACGATTAGATAATCTCTGAGCCTTATCTTGATCTATCTTTTATAACATTTCTCCTTATGAGTGCAATATTTATCCCCTTTACTTTACTCTCAACACCGCCTAAAATCAAGATTTATTCCCCATTTCCGAGCCTTTAAACGCCTCATACGAGTGAGGCGTTTAAATTCTTATTTAGTACTTTATTTCTATCTTTACCCAACTACCATTTTTGAGGTATTCAATGTAGTATCCGCCGTAATCTACTGTTGAGTACTTAAGTGTGTCAGTAGAACCGTATTCTAAGCTTAGCAGCTGCTTGAGAGCCTCATAGTCCGCGGCTTTAGGAGCTTCGTCCTGACGTCGATTGTAGTATTCTATGCTTTGAATTGTATACCATGCATTCTCACGATTTTGATTGTAGCTAATACCTAGATCTTCTAGAGCGATTATATATATTTCAATTACTTCGATCTCTGATTGGTACCAGGATTCAGCAAGCGGATTATCTTCAGAAAATGCATTTTCCATAGATGCCATGGCAACATCCGCAGTATCACTTAAGCCGATAGCTATGTTGTATGCTTCTTGCTGATTGCCGCTATTTGTTGCCAAAAGAAGATTGTAATAATCCGTAAATAACTTTTTTGAATTTTGCAAAGCGTCATAAGTGCTTGGACTTGAGTCTTTAATTAAAGACTCGTCTTCATAGCTAAAACCCTCAACTGTATATCCCTTCAAGGGACTTGCTGCAACTAAAGCATCGCTAGCATTTTCTACTTTCGAGGATTCTACAAAAGCCATCATGTTGGCAGTAATTTTTATCAAAGGCAAAAAGGCGGTAGCGTTTTCTGAGTTATTCTTTTGTGACACCACACTATTATCCAACCCCATCTCTAGCGACTTCCTGATCTCTGAAATCTGGTTGTTCTTATTTTTTCCCAACGCAAATGAAAGAATTGGTTGAAAAGCATCTATCTGTTCTTGCCCATTTTCAATAAAGTCTTGATCGAGCCTTGCCATATCAGCTACCATATTACGAACATCATTATACATAGTATCGGCATCTTCATAACTCAATGGCTCGTCACTATCTAGGGCACCCAATCTGTCTATAACTTGATTATTTATTTCTATGCTCTCTTTCAATATTCCCATCGAATCATCTCTGTTTTTTCCACATTATTAATCGAGCTAATCAAGCTTTGATTCGCAACCAAATAGACAAGACCAGCCAATAAAACTATAGCAAAAAACGCTATATAAAACTTACCAAGAGACTTCTTCGCAACACTAGACATTTCACCTTGTGACATTGTTACCTTTCTAATTATTTTATTTAAAGTTTACTTTATCAACGAAATTGATTTTGTCGTCGATGAAATCACAAACATTTAAACTATCTATTTCTCCTGTGATTTTAACGCCGTTTTGATTGATTTTATCAACCAGCTTACTCATAGAATCTTTATTTAAGTCATTCGCGATACCCACATGAGGGATAAATGGAATATCTTTTCGCAATTCTGGCTCAAGTAAGCCTGTGTATAGTTGGTCATGCAAATTTATTATTTCTTGGTAACCTTTTTTTGGAGTTAAAAACGTATGCCAATAATCGCTGAAGGCATCGTCGTTGATAACTGCTTTTTCCAGGGAAATGTCAAATGGTTTTTGATTTTTTGATTTTTGTTTTACATGATTAACAAGGTCTTTATTATTAATCTCAGTAAAAACTGGAAAGACAATCGTGAAATGAGGCTTTATTACCTTATAGTACAATATGTCAGATTCTTTTCTGATAGACTGAATCCAGTCGAAATCTTTTTTATTGAATTTTGGATAAGCTACCACTACCTTTGCCATAATTATATTTTATTAATTTCTTCAGCGGATTCTAGCTCCGTGCGATTTACTGGCCGAGTAAAATTTGATAGCTTCACGTCAAAGACCGGAGATAACATAGTCATAAGCATCCCCACGCACTCAGAGGGGGCTAGAAGTTTTTTTGCTCCTTTTCTTTTTCTGGAATCCAGATATGACTTCATATAATAATCCCCATTATCCTCCAACTCATCTTGGCTTAATTCGGTAGTTGACAATCTGGAGCCACCGATTATCACCGTTTCCACTCCCAACGATTTCATTTTTTCTGCTAAGTTTGCAGCACCCATCTCGGCTAATTCATAAACTAAGTCCCTCCTAATTTCATTGCAAAAGCGCAATGTTTCTTCAGCGCCCTCACTTTCGTCTTCTTTGTCGACCGACCTTAACCCCATATCAACCAGGCCTCGAACATCCATTCCTGACGGTAGAGGTGATCCAACGAAGTCCATAGATGGCAGATAATACAAGGGCCTGCTTTTGCCATCTATTAACTGACCAATTTCTTCGTCAGAAGACTGCAAAGAAGAAACCCCCTCGATAAGAAGAAGTGGCGGTATGCGAGGATTACTATTGTTAACCATTCGACTTATAACCGAAGAGGCCTTATCTGCGTTCTCTTGTTTTGCGTTCTCTTCTTTGTGATAAGGATGCATTGCAATCGCTAATCGGTTGCCCGCTCCTGACACCTCTTCAGCCAACTGCTCCGCTGCTTCCGCATCGTAAAAATTAATCAAGTTGCCTACTTGGTATCCCTCGATTCTTTTAAATTGTTCGAGTAAATCTGCACGCTCCTGAAGCTCTGGATAACTATCGGGTACTCGAAAATCATCGATCATCGATCTAACTTCTTTAACCCAGTACTCATCTGGTGATTCTTGATGTCCAATTTTTTCCGACATATATTTTATTTATTTAAATAACGATTTATCGTTCAAAAGGATTAACTTTTCTTAATAATACGTTTATATGGAACGCAAATCAACCGTATCAAAAAATACACCATGCTGATGCTTGGTGTATTTTTATTATCTCTATGCATACTTTTTATTTTTTAGCCGGAGTCTTTTCCTCTGCTTTTGGCTTTTCTTCTTTTTTCTCTACTTTTGTCTCTTTCTTGTCCTTCTTCTCTGTCTTTGGTGCGCTCTTCGGTTTCTCTTCCTTCTTTTCGCTCTTACCAAATTTATCAGCCATTGATTTGGATGTCTTAACACCATCTAGGGTTACGCTAACTTTCAGCTCGCCGTTGTTTAGAATTTTAGGAGTTTGACCTTTTTTGATAAGACCGTTTTTGACCAAGTTTTCAGCTGAGATAACTTCTCCATCCTTGTAGTGCTTGTTGATATCATCTATATAAACAAGGACGTCTTTTTTATGAGGTGACGTGAAACCTCGAAGTTTTGGAAGTCGCATACTAAGGTTTGTCTGACCACCTTCAAATCTCTTTGGAATGTTGAAACCGGAACGGGCTTTTTGCCCCTTTGTACCACGGCCTGCTGTCATTCCTCTTCCAGCAGAAATTCCGCGTGCGCTACGCTTTCTTGATTTGTTGCTCTGATTTTTTTGTAGTTTGATTTCCATTATTTCTTCTCCACTTTCTCAGTTTTCTTTTCAGGGGCTTTCTCTACTGCTTCTTTTATATCAGTTTTTGCTTCTTTTTTATCTTCAACTTTGGTTTCGCTTTTTATCTCTTTCTTCTCCCCGCCTGCATCAGCAGAGCTTACAGCACTGCGGGCAGGTTCTGCCTTTTCTTCAGATTTTATCTCTTTCTTTTTGGATCTCTCAGACATTTTTCTAGCTTTTGCAACATATCCTGCGTCGAAAGAACCTAGGGCCTTAACAACCGCGTTTACGTTGTTTAACTTGTTTCTTGTTCCTAGAATCTTGGCTAAAATGTCTGTAATGCCTGCAAGCTCTACAACAGTACGAACGGCACCACCAGCAACAATCGATGTACCAGGAGCAGCGGGTCTCAAGATTACTTTTGCGGCGTCATGTTTGGCTACAACCTCATATGGGATTGTACCGTCTATTACTGGAACCTCTATAAGCTTCTTCTTAGCATGTGATACAGCTTTCTTGATTGCGTCTGCAACCTCGTTTGCTCGAGCCACACCCATACCAATTCTTCCTTTTCGATCCCCAATAACCACCAAAGCTCTAAATCGAATTCTTCTTCCACCCTTAACCACACGAGATACTCGTGCAATCTCAACAACTCTCTCGTCAAATTCCTTATCGGCGCGAGGTCGTTTTTTAAAACTCTTTGGCTTCATTATGTTTTTTTCGAGTGCTGTCATTTTTTACCTTAAAATTTTAATCCGGCTTTTCTAGCAGATTCTGCAATATTTTTAATATGTCCGTGATATTGTCTTGTTCCCTTGTCAAAAACCACCTTTGTTACGTTTGCTGTCTTGGCGTTCTCAGCAATCATTTTTCCAACTTCCATGTCTTTGTCCTTAATCTTCTCATCCATCTTTAAGCTGGAAGCGGAAGCTATAACTTTTCCAGTTAAGTCGTCTACGATCTGTGCGTAATAAGAAGTATTACTTGCCTTGGCAATAAGTCTAGGCAGCTTTGAATTTCGCTTGTTTATCTCTTTTACGTTGTTATATCTTTTCATATTTTATGCTCCTCCTCCTACGGCCTGAGCAGCTTTACCTGCCTTCTTTTTGATTATCTCATCCTTGAACTTGATTCCTTTGCCTTTATAAACTTCTGGGGGTCTTACTTCTCGAATATTTGCTGCAAACTCACCCATTTCTCTTCTATCATTTCCGTCTATAATAATATCATTTTTCTTAACTTCAACTTTGATTCCCTCTGGAATTTCCTTATCTATGTCATGTGAATAACCCATAGAAAGAACGATCTTGTTTCCTTCAACTTTTGCTCGGTATCCTGTTCCAACAATCTCCAAAACGATCTTAACTCCGTTTTTCATGTCTGTGATCGCGTTTGAAATAAGTCTTGCAATTAAACCGTGATAAGAAGCTGTTTGTTTATCTTCCTTTGTTCGAGTTACTTGCACTATATCTGAATTGATTGCAACATCTATGCCGGGCAAAATATCAATCTCTTTCTTGAGGTTTCCAGAGCTAACAACTACCTTATCGCCATCCTTTGTAACTGATATTCCCTCTTCAATTTTAATTGGTCGAATTCCTACTCTGCTCATCTTACCAAACCTCACAGATTAATTCTCCGCCGAGTCGTTTCTTTCTGGCATCATACCCTGAAAGAACGCCTTTGGAGGTGGAAACTATAACTAAACCAAATCCTCGAAGAGGTCTTGGTATATTGCTACTTTTTATATAAAGTCTCTGGCCAGGCGTAGAAAGTCTCTTGAAGTGAGCTACCTTTTTCTCTGTAAAATCGATGATAAGATCGTATCTCTCTTTTTGACTATCCTTCTTCTTGTGGTACTTTGTGACAAAGCCGTTTTCCTTCATAATCTTGACGATGGCTTCTTTGAATTTCGAATAAGGAACAGTTACCTGTTCTTTTTTGCTCGCCTGTGCATTTTTGATGCGGATTACTAGATCCGCAATTGGGTCTGACATATTACTTTTCCTTTACCAACTTGATTTTGTTACGCCCGGGATATTTCCCTGTGCTGCCTGTTCTCTAAAGCAAATTCGGCACATTTTGTACTTTCGCATGTATGCCTTTGGACGACCACAAAGTTTGCAACGATTTTCGATTCTTGTTGTGAACTTTGCTTTTTTATTTGCTTTTGCTATCTTTGACTTTTTTGCCATATATAACCTTAAATTATATTACTACTTTACATCTTTCGAGAATGGGAATCCTAGTTTCTCGAGCAAGATTTTTGCTTCCTTGTCGTCTTTGGCTGTAGTTTTTAGATTTATCTGAAAACCAAAAGGGAAAAGTGTTTCTTCGTGCTTGATCTCAGGGATAATTGTATGCTCTCTGATTCCCAAGCAGTAGTTACCGTTTTTGTCGAACCCTTTGTTTGATATACCCTTGAAATCTCTCATACGAGGGATAGCAGCGTTTACGAGGCGCGATACGAAATCATACATCTTCTCGCCCCTAAGAGTTATGGTATATCCTACAACTTGACCGATTCGAAGCTTGAAAGCAGAAACAGCTTTGGTGGAAATATTTTTCTTCGGCTTTTGACCGGTTATTTTCGCCAACACTTTTTCAACTTCTTCTAGTTTTTTCTTCTCTTCATTGATGCCTCCAACTCCAGCCGAAATAACAACCTTCTCAAGCTTCGGTGCAGCTTCGATAGATTTGTAACCTAACTCTTTTTTCAAGGCAGGTCGAATTTCTTTGTTGAATTTTTCTAGTAATTTAGTCATGTTATTTGCTTACCTCTACGCTTTGCTTACATTTTTTACATATTCTAATCTTTTTATCTTTTTCAATCTTGAGTCCAACCCGTGTTGGTTTTCCGCAGTTTGGGCAAACTAGCATAACGTCTGAAACATCGAGTTTTTTGTTGATATCAATTATCCCGCCCTGAGGGTTTTTCTGGCTTGGCTTGATATGCTTCTTCTGGATGTGAATCCCCTTAACAACTACTCTCAAATCATCGAAGGTAGCTTCAACCAGACCGCTTTTCCCGCTGTCTTTTCCCACTATTACTTTTACATTGTCATTTTTCTTGATTTTCATATCTTTTGTTATTATTTATTACAGAACGTCCAGCGCCATTGATACAATCTTCGGGTAATTCTTTCTTATCTCTCTGGGCACCGGTCCAAATATTCTAGTTCCACGAGGATTCATATCTTCATCCAGGATTACTGCCGCGTTGTCATCAAAGCGAATGTATGAACCATCCTCTCGTCTGATGGCTTTTCTGGTTCGAATAATAAGGGCCTTTACAACTTCTTTCTTCTTTACGTTGGCTCGAGGAATAGCAACTTTCACAGACGCTGAAACAAGGTCACCTACATATGCCTTATTGTCTCTAGTGTGCCCCAAAGCAGTAATGCATTCGATTACCTTTGCACCGCTGTTATCCGCTACTACTAATTTTGTTCCTGCCATTATCATTTAACTGATCTTTTTATTAATTTTATGTTTTTTCATCTTGCTGATAGGTTTTGTAGGTTTTATCTCTACCTTATCGCCAACCTCAACCTTAACCTCGGTTGTATCAACTAAAAAGCTTTTGTGTGTTTTGTATCGTTTGGCGTAGAGCCTGCTAACTCGTGTTGATTCAACTCTAACTTTGGCAGTTTTCTCGCCAGAAATACTCACAACTTCACCAACTTTCAATTTCTTTTCGTTTTTCTTATCTGTCATTGGTTTCTCCAGCAGGATTATTTAATACAGTCTGTATTCTAGCTATTTTTTTCCTTTTCTTAGAAATATTCGAAGTATTGTCCTCTTTTTTCGCAGCAACAGCCAATCTTAAAGAGTCGAGCTCTAGCATCTCTTTTTGAAGTTCTGCTTCAAGTTTTTTAGGATCTAGATTTCTGATTTTTTTCATTTCTTCGGTTGTTTTCATCTTATTCACCTTCGGTTATAAATGATGTTTTTACAGACAGTTTATGTTGGGCCAATCGCATAGCTTCTCTCGCAGTTGCCTCATCTACACCATCCATCTCAAACAAAATTCTTCCAGGCTTGATAACTACTACGAAGTGATCAAGGGCTCCTTTGCCTTTGCCCATAGGGGTTTCAGCTGACGTAGATGTTACCGGCTTATCCGGGAAAACTCTAATCCAAACTTCACCACCTCGTTTTATATATCTAGTCATTGCTCGTCTTGCGGCTTCTATCTCGCGTGAAGATACCCAACCGCTCTGCATGCTTTTTATTGCATATTTACCAAAGTTAATAGTAGAACCCCGGAAAGACTTTCCGCGTCTGTGGCCTCTCTGAGTCTTTCGGTATTTCATTTTCTTTGGCATTAACATCGCTTATCTCCTATTATCTTCTTCAATTTCTGCAAAATCAATCTCTTTTTCACCAGTATATACCCAGACCTTTATCCCGATAATTCCATATGTAGTTAGGGCTTGTGTGGATGAATAATCAATACCACTTTTCATTGTAGATAAAGGTATTGTTCCCCATGAAGCCTTTTCTGTACGAGCGATATCTGCACCATTTAGCCTGCCGGCAATTTGCACTCTAATGCCTTTTATCCCTGTATTCGAAGCCTTTTCAACGGCTTGTTTCATCGCTCTTCGAAACGGGAACCTCTTCTCTAACTGATAGGCTACGCTTTGACCGATAAATGCTGCTTTAGAGTCAGGATTCTTTACCTCTACAATATTTACTTTTGCCTTCTGTTTTGTAGTTTTTTCAATATTTTTCTTGATTTTCTCTACCCCAGCTCCACCTTTTCCGATAATCATACCTGGCCTTGCAGAATATACTGAAACTGAAACTTTTCCGCTATCTCTGTTAATTACAACGTTTGTGATACCCGCATGGCTAAGCTCTTTGGTGATTTTATCTCTAAGTTTAATATCTTCAATAAGATGATCGCCATAAGTAGCCCCGTCATCTATCCAGATGGATCTCCACTTTTCGTTGATCTTTAGTCGCAATGATCTTGGATTTACTTTTTGTCCCATAATATTCCTTTGATTTTCCCGCCTTTAGGCGAGGTCTCGCCCTTTGGGCGGAAGCTTTTTAGGCGTTGGCTTTTTAGCTTGCTTAGCATCTGTTTCTTGTACTTTTGCTTCAGATTTCTTCTTTATCTCTTTTTTATCAGCTGTATTTGTCGTCTCTTTCACTGGTTCGTCATACGCGTCAGTCAAAGTGATAGACAGGTGTGATAATCGCTTGGTGATTCTTGCAGTTCGACCACGAGCCTTGAAAATGTGTCGTTTAAGACGTGATGCTTGATCGCAGTTAGCAATTTTTATTACTAGCTTATCCTCATCCATCTCTTTTTCCTTGGCAGCGGCCACACCGGAAAGCAGAAGTTGATACAAGGCTCTTGACGCTTTATTATTCTTAAGTCTCAAAACGTCCAAAGCCTTATCGCTCTTCTTGCCTTTAATCATATACAAATTCGGTCGAACTTTTGTCGGTGATTCTCTGTAATATCTTTTCTTAACTGTTACTTCCATAATATATTTTTATTTATCGGAATCCTCATCATCCATAGCTTTTTTGCCAGAATGAGCTCTAAACTTGCGCGTGGGCGCAAATTCGCCGAGTTTATGTCCAACCATGTCCTCAATCGCAAATACATCTAAGAAATCTTTTCCATTGTGCACTTGAAACGTTAGCCCAACCATCTCCGGAGAGATTGTAGATGCTCTTGCCCAAGTTTTAATCGGGCTTGTGTTGTTGGTCTCCTTGGCTTTTAAGACTTTCTTTAAAAGCTTTGGGTCAACAAATGGTCCTTTTTTAAGTGATCGTGACATATTATTTACTGATTATTAATTTTGTTGATTTCTTTTTCTTATTTCTTGTCTTGCGACCCAGAGCTGGCATTCCCCAAGGAGTTTTGGGATGAGTCAAACCGATTGAGTTTGCCCCTTCGCCACCACCATGAGGGTGATCACATGGGTTTTTTGCTTTACCACGAACATGTGGTCTTCTGCCCATCAATCGTTTTCTTCCGGCCTTTCCAATAACCACATTTGAATGATCTGAGTTTGAAACTGTTCCGACAGATGCATAACAGCTCTTTGGCACTTTTCGGACCTCACCAGATGCAAGCTTCAATTGAGCAAATTTACCATCTATACCAAGAAGTGTCGCATTCGCTCCAGCGCTTTTGACAATCTGACCACCTGCAAGCTCTGTTAATTCGACATTGTAAACCAAGGTAGAGGCTGGTATATTCTCTAGCTTCATTCTGTTTCCGACTCTTATCGGAGTCTTTTGGTCACAGATAACTTCACCCCCGGCTTTCAAGCCCTCTGGTGCAATTATATATGACCAATCCTTGTCTCCATAATGAATTAGGGCGATGTTGGCAGACCTGTTTGGATCGTAGTTTATGCCATCAACCTTCCCTTTTCTACCTAGAAATGATAGTCGGCTAGAATCGACGACTCTATAGCTTCGCTTGTTACCGCCACCTCTATTTCGAACGCTAATTCTCCCCTTGTTGCCTCTGCCAGATATTCTCCTTTTTCCAAATTTCAGGCTCTTATTCGCGCTCTCTTTATCTAATTCAAACTTTAAAACAGTCATCTGTCTGGTAGCGTTTGATGTAGTTTTTACTTCACGAATGGCCATTATTTACTCTTTTTGATAGTTACTGAGACATCTTTATTCTTTTTTTCTTTCTTATCTTTTGCTTTTTCTTCTTTTTCTACTTTTTTAGGAGCGTCGACGCTCTTCGCTTTCTTTTCTTTTTTTGCGCTCTTTTCCTCTTCAATTTCGAAAAGATCGATTTTTGATTTCGCATCAACCGTAACAATTGCCTTTTTGAGACTTGATCGCACACCAGTAACACCTTTTGTTTTTTTTACTTTTCCGATTGTATTAAAGGTGTTTATTGAGAGAACCTTAACCTTGAACACTCTCTCAATCTCATCTTTAATCTGATTCTTGTTTGAGCCCCTGTCCAACAAAAATGTATACTTTTTCTGCGAGGCAAGCTGAAAGCTTTTTTCAGATACTACAGGTTTTAAAACTCTTGTTTTCATGTTATTTACTCATCTCCTTATATGCTTCATCTTCGAAAAGAATGTAATCAGAAGCTACAATTTTGCTGAAATCTAGCTTATTTAGAGTTAGAAGATCTACGTATGCAAGATTTCTAAACGATTTATAAGCAGCGCTTTTGCTATCTTTTAGAATTACGGCGATTTTGCCCTCTAATCCTATTTTCTGAAGTAACTTCTCTGCGTTTTTGGTAGAAATTTCATTGTCTACAATTTTCTCAACCACTACTACTCTAGAATCTTCAGCGAATCTTGACACTATGGCTGATTTTATCTTTTTAATCTCTTTCTTATTCAATCTGGTTTTGTAGTTGCACTCTCCACTTGGCCCAAAAGTTGTACCACCACCACGCCAAAGAGGAGATCTGTTTGAACCAACTCTCGCCTGACCAGTTCCTTTTTGTGCCCAAGGCTTCTTTCCACCACCACTTACCTCAGATCTGTCTTTCGACTTTGCAACTAGGTTTCTTCGCTGATTGTTGAGGTATTTTACATACTCATTGATAGCAAGGTCGGAGCAATCAGCCTGAATCTTCTCCGAAAGTTTCTCGGTTTTTTTGTCCTCACCAGATTTTGTATAGAATTTGACCTTCATCTTATTTGCCCATTACCTTGATTAAAGATTTTCTTGCACCGGGTACCGCACCTGCAACCAAGATAAGTCCTTGCTCACAATCAACGTCAAAGACCTTAAGGTTCTTAACAGTTGTAAATGTGCCGCCCATTCGCCCAGGCATCTTTCTGCCCTTAACAACTCTCTGTGGGTAAGCACCACCAATAGATCCTGTAGACCTATGATGATGTGATCCGTGAGTTTCGGGACCTCGTGAAAAACCGTGTCGCTTGATCACTCCCGTAAAACCCTTTCCCTTGCTTGGTCCAGAGATATCTACAAACTCAGTTTTATCCAAATTGTTTGCGTCTATGTTTTGACCAACCTTGTACTCTTGCTCTTTTTTTATTCTAAATTCATATCTATTTGCCGGTTTGTTTTTCGATACATTTTTTTTGTTTTGCGGAACTTCAATCTGTACAGATTTGAGATCTTCTCGATAATTGATAACCTTGCTTACTTTTGCAGACACAACAGAAATAACACTGACTGCTACAGCTTTTCCTTCCGAGTCAAAGACTCGCGTCATCCCAACTTTTTTACCTAAAACAAAGCTCATGTTGTCTCTTTTTTATATCGAGGCATTTAAATAATATGCAACAATAATTGACCTGGAACCTCTCCGATTAATCGGAGCGTTATCCATGGCCTAATTATTTATATCCAACAAAATACACTATACTACATTTTTATCTCAATATCAACACCTGCGGGCAAATCTAGGCTCATCAGGTTATCAATTGTTTTCGGTGTTGGGTTGACTACATCGATCAGGCGCTTATGTACTTTCATCTCAAATTGTTCTCTGCTCTTCTTGAAAACATGTGGGGACTTCAATACTGTTACTTTGCCCTTATCGGTAGGTAGAGGGATCGGTCCGGCAACACCTGCCCCCGACCTCTCTACTGTCTCGATTATTTGTCTTGCAGATTTATCAATTATACGATGATCGTAAGCTTTAAGCTTGATTCTGATCTTTTGTTTTACGCTTTCAGTTTTTGCTGGCATTGATTCAAACTTTACTTATTATTTGGAAATCTTTGTTACTACACCCGCTCCAACTGTCTTTCCACCTTCTCGGATAGCGAACTTAAGACCTTCGTCCATAGCGATAGGCTGAATTAGCTTCACCTTAACTGCTACAGTGTCTCCAGGCATAACCATCTCTTTTTCGAATTCTACTTCACCGGTAACGTCAGTTGTTCGGAAGTAAAACTGAGGTTTATAACCCTTGAAGAAAGGAGAGTGTCTTCCGCCTTCTTCTTTTGTAAGAGCATATACTTCAGCCTCGAATTCGGTATGTGGAGTGATTGTACCGGGCTTGGCCAAGACTTGACCTCTCTCGATATCTTCTCGCTCTAAACCACGAAGTAAAACACCAACGTTGTCACCAGCTTGACCTTGGTCAAGTAATTTCTTGAACATCTCAACACCGGTAACTACAGTTTTTTGAGTTTTCTTGATTCCAACGATCTCCACCTCTTCACCAACCTTAACGATTCCTTGGTCGATTCTACCAGTTGCAACAGTTCCTCGGCCTTTGATCGAAAATACATCCTCGATAGGCATCTGGAAATCCTTGTCAATCTCTCTCTTCGGTTCGGCAATTGCTTCATCCAAAGCATCAACTAATTCAAGAATTGATTTCTCAGCTTCTGCATCACCCTCTAGGGCCTTTAGCGCAGAACCTTTAATGATCTTTGCATTGTCACCATCGTACTCATATTTTGTCAAAAGCTCTCTGATTTCCATCTCAACTAAATCAATTAGCTCTGGATCATCAACCATGTCAGTCTTATTCATATATACTACGATATTTGGGACACCAACCTGTTTTGCCAATAGAATATGCTCTCTTGTCTGAGGCATAGGACCATCAGCGGCAGATACTACCAAAATAGCGCCGTCCATTTGAGCAGCACCGGTAATCATGTTTTTAACATAGTCGGCGTGACCTGGACAGTCTACGTGAGCGTAATGTCTCTTGTCAGACTCATACTCTTCATGAGAAGTAGCGATAGTAATACCACGCTCTTTCTCTTCTGGAGCATTGTCAATCTCATCGAATTTTTTAGCCTCTGCTTTACCGTTTTTTGCCAAAACGTTAGTGATAGCAGCTGTCAATGTAGTCTTACCGTGGTCAACGTGTCCGATAGTACCAACATTTACGTGTGGCTTGTTTCTCTCAAACTTTTCAGCCATTTGTCATCTCCTTGATCATATAATATGATCTTAAAATTTATTAATATATTTCTAACTAAAATCTGGGACGATATTTATCGCTAATGCGATTATATAACAGATTGCCTCTTTGTGCAAGTATTTTCTCTCTTTACTTTGACTTGCCTTCAATAATGCTTTCAGCTATGTGCGGAGGCACCTTGTCGTACTTAACAAACTCCATTGAATAAGCCGCCCTACCCTGGGTCATTGAACGCATCTGAGTAGCATACCCAAACATCTCGGCCAATGGAACTTCAGCACGAATAATCTTTGCTTTATTAACATCTTCCATCTTCTGAATTTGCCCGCGTTTAGAGTTGATATCACCCATCACGTCGCCCATAAACTCTTCGGGAGTTGTAACTTCTACTTTCATAATAGGCTCTAATATAACCGGATTTGCCTTTTTGAAACCAGCTTGAAAAGCCATGGAGGCTGCAATCTTGAAGGCTACTTCGGAAGAGTCAACATCATGGAAAGATCCATCATATAGATCAACTGCTACATCTACCACAGGATAACCAGCGATAACACCTCTGCTCATAGCCTCAACTATACCGGCTTGAATAGGATTGATAAACTCTCGAGGTATAGCGCCACCGACGATATTGTTGATAAACTCGAAGCCTTTTCCTGCCTCTTGGGGCAGAAGCTTGATGTAAACATGTCCGTATTGACCACGACCACCAGTTTGCTTGATATATTTGCCTTCTTGGGAAACTTCTTTTATGCAAGTTTCTCGATAAGCAACTTGAGGTTGACCAACATTTGCCTCAACCTTGAACTCTCTCTTCATTCGATCTACGATAATTTCCAGGTGAAGTTCACCCATACCGGAAATAATAGTTTGACCGGTCTCCTCGTTTGAAGCTACTCTGAAGGTTGGGTCTTCTTCGGCAAGCTTCTGCAGAGCAACGCCCATCTTCTCTTGGTCGGCTTGTGTTTTTGGCTCAATTGCAACATCGATAACTGGTTCTGGAAATGTAATCTGTTCTAGAATCACGGGGCTTGCAGGATCTGCCAAAGTATCACCTGTAGTAGTTTTTCCGATTCCAACTGCTGCAGCGATCTCGCCAGCATAAACTTCATCTACCTCTTCGCGAGAATTGGCATGCATTCGAACTATTCGGCCGATTCTCTCCTTGCTTCCAGTTGTAGTGTTTAATATGTACGATCCTTTCTTCAATACCCCTCTGTAAACTCTGAAAAATATCAGCTTCCCAACGAAAGGATCTGTTGCTACCTTGAAAGCAAGTGCGGCAAATGGATCTTCGTCGTTTGTTTTTATTTCTATATCTTCATCAGTTTTTGCATCTTTTCCGATGGTTGCTTCAACATCTAACGGAGATGGAAGATAATCGACAATCGCATCAAGAATTTTGTCCACGATAACCCCACGTCCATCTCCACCCATAACTGGATAGAACTCTGAAGAAAGAGTAGCTTTTCTGATAAGCCTCTTAAGTTCTTCATCAGTTATCTCTACGCCCTCTAAGTATTTCTCCATTACCTCATCGTCATATTCAACTACTTTCTCAATAAGCTCATTTCTGTATTGCTCTGCCTTTTCTTTTAGATCGGCTGGGATTTCACCCTCTGTTAATTTTTTATCGGTATATTCGTCGTAAGTATAAGTTTTCATGGCAACTAGGTCCACCACGCCATTTATCTCCTGTTCAAAACCAACAGGAATCTGGATAGGATAAGCGTTTTTACCAAGCCTATCGCGAATAGAAGCTAAACTGCTATAAAAATCACCACCAGTTTGATTAATCTTATTAATAAAACAGATTCGTGGAACCTTGTACTTATCTGCTTGTCTCCAAACGGTCTCAGACTGAGGCTCTACGCCCATTTTACCGTCGAAGATAACAACTGCTCCATCTAAAACACGAAGAGATCTCTCAACCTCCACAGTAAAGTCTACGTGGCCCGGAGTATCTATGATGTTGATTCTATGGTTCTGCCAAAAGCAGGTTGTAGCAGCAGAGGTAATAGTAATTCCTCGCTCCTGTTCCTGCTCCATCCAGTCCATAGTAGCTTCACCCTCGTGTACTTCACCTATCTTATGAGTTCTGCCGGTAACGTACAAAATACCTTCAGTAACTGTAGTTTTTCCGGCATCTATGTGAGCGATGGTGCCGATATTTCTTACTTTTTCTAGTGGATAATCTCTGGCCATATTATTCTTAAATATTAATTATTTTCATTTCAATTATTGGGAACAAAAAATCCCCCGACGCATATATTTATATCACTTATTGTCTAGTCATGTCAAGACTAGCAGAATCGAATTTTTCGATTTCCCTCCAACTTCCTTTTTCGAGATCGGTTAATTCAATCTTGTCTATGCGCACTCTTATCAATTTGAGCACTTCATAGCCCAATTTTTGGACCATTTTTCGAATCTGACGGTTTTTTCCCTCAGTTATTGTTAGGGATAATTTTCGATTTGTTAATTTTTTCGCTCTGGCTGGCTTTGTAGTATAGCCTCCGATATTTACTCCATCCTCCATCTTTTCGATAAATTTGTTACTGATATCTTTGTTGACTATTACCACATATTCCTTTTCAATCAAGCTGTTGGGGTCTTCGTACTTTCTCTTTAAAACAGATGAATTTGTCAGAAGAATAAGACCGCTAGTGGTCACATCTAGCCGTCCGATTGGATAAATCCGCTCCTTGTAATTGATTTTTGAGACGATATTGTCTTTGCTCTTTTTGTCAGTGGTGCAGATGACACCAATCGGCTTATAGTAAGCTATCAATACTTTTTCTTTTTGGATTTTTATCTTTTCACCCATCACTTCAACTTTCTCATCTCCATTTACTTTTTCGCCAAGTTCAGCCACTTTACCATCAACCAACACCTCACCAGAATCAACAAGCTTGTCCGCCTGTCGTCTGGAGTGGTTTGAATTGTCTGCAATAAATTTGTTGATTCGGATTTTGTTCATTCTTATGAAAAACGACCCTTAGGGCCGCTTTTCCTTTTCTTTTATCGAATAAATTATTTTACAATCGTGCAAAGTGAGCAAAGGCCTTATTCGCTTCAGCCATTCTGTGAGTATCTTCCTTCTTCTTCATGGCAGCGCCTTCGTTCTTAAATGCTGAGATAAATTCATCTGCAAGTCTCATAGCCATTTTTTTACCCTTTTTTGCACGTGCAGCATTTATAATCCATCGCATAGCCAAAACGTTTTTTCTATCTCGAGAAACCTCTACCGGGACCTGATAGTTGGCGCCACCAATTCTTTTGCCTCTAACCTCCACCATTGGAGATACGTTTCGGATAACCGCCTCGAATACATCTTCTGGCTTGCTCTTAGTTTTCTCTGATGCAAATTGAAGCGCTTCATAAACAACCTCTTCTGCTATGGTTTTTTTGCCATTTAGCATGATGTAGTTTATGAACCTAGCAATCAACACTGAACTGTATTTCTTGTCCGGTTCAATATGATGTTTTTTGGCTTTTGAATTTCCTCGTGACATTTGTAAGTATGGTTTAATATTTGTTATTAACTCTTCTTCTTAACTCCGTATTTGCTTCTAGCGTTGGTTCTATCTTTCACGCCTTCAAGATCAAGCTTCCCTCGGACTATGTGATATCGCATACCTGGCAAATCCTTTACTCTTCCACCCCTAATTAAAACTACTGAATGTTCCTGCAAAGTATGACCTTCTCCTCCAATATATGCGTTTACTTCCATTCCGTTGGTAAGTCTGACTCTGGCAAATTTTCGAAGTGCAGAGTTTGGTTTTTTCGGAGTCAATGTACCAACTTTTACACAAACACCACGCTTAAAAGGACAACCTTTTTTTATTTCTACTGGTCGGTTGTTTAAATGGTTAAAGGTGCTCTTTAGGGCCTGAGTCTTTAACTTTTTCTGAGGTTTCTTTCTTCCTTTTCGAAGTAATTGGTTTACTGTTGGCATAATATAAGTTTTATTTTGACTTTGCTAATTTATCAAATTTCGACCCATTTGTAAAGGGTTCTATTTTCGGTATCCTGTACCAGCAGGTATTAATTTACCGATAATAATGTTCTCTTTTAGACCTTTCAGACTATCTGTATCACCTGAAATTGCAGCGTTTATTAGTACCGAAGTGGTCTCCATAAATGAAGCAGCCGAGAGGAAACTATCCGTTCGAAGAGCGACTCGGCTCATGCCAAGAATAATTCTTTCAAACTCGATCTTCTTCTTGCCGCTTTTCTCTCTCTTTCTATTTTCTCTCAAGACCTGTTTGTATGCGGCTAGCTTGCCTGGCAAATAATCAATCGGGTCATCTGAAGAGATTATTTTTACACGTGACGACATTTGCTTAACTATAACTTCCAAATGCTTATCGTTAATATCTTGTCCCTGAGAGTCATAAATCTTTTGAACTTCATCTATTACATATTGGTAAGTCTTACTAATTCCTCGAAGCTTCAATGATTGATTAAGGTTGTAGTGACCCTCAGTCAACATGTCACCCTTTTTAACCTTATCACCATCGGCGACCTTTAGGGGTACAATTTTTGTAGTAGTATAATTTCGAACTGTTTTCCCTACACCGGAAACTATTGCACTATCCTTTTTAATCTTGATACTTCCAGCCATTTTAGCCCGGACTGGCTTATTGTCGCCAGATTCAGCGATAGTTTGATTTCTCTTAACCATATCGCCGTTAACAACAACCCACTTGTATCCCTTTGGAAGCACTGTGGCTTCATCTTTTGAGGCTGTTCCAGCAACTTGCACGGTAACATCATTTCTCTCTCTTGATATTGTAACTGTTCCATTTAGTTCTGATACAGAAGCTGGGCTTTTCGGATTTCTAGCTTCAAAAAGTTCCTCAACACGTGGTAAACCGGAAGTAATATCCTCGCCAGCAGCACCACCCGTATGAAAAGTTCTCATAGTCAACTGCGTTCCAGGTTCGCCAATAGCTTGAGCAGCCACAATTCCCACAGTCGCGCCGGTTTCAACAAGTTTTCCTGTTGCAGGATCTGCACCATAACATCTTTTGCAAGCACCAACTTCTGAAACACAAGTTAGAAGTGAATAGATTCTTATCTCTTTTGCATTTGATTCGTCAATTTTCTTTGTATCAGCAGATGTTAGCATTGTACCTTTTTTGACACCAGCAACATCTTCTGCCAAAACTCTACCAAACATATGGTCTTTCCAATCTTTGTCCAACTTAACATAATGTTCTCGTTCGAGAACCCTTGCCTCTTTGCCGCCACAATCATCTTCGACGATAACTGTGTCTTGAGAAACATCTACCAATCTTCTTGTTAAGTACCCTGCCTCAGAGGTTCTAAGAGCGGTATCGGCACGTCCTTTTCTAGATCCATGAGTGGACTCAAAATATTCGAACACCGACAAACCTTCTTTGAAGTTTGAAATAATTGGAAGCTCGATAATATTTCCTGTAGGATCTGCAACCAATCCTTTCATGCCAGCAATCTGGTTTAGCTGTGAAATATTTCCCCTAGCACCAGAACTGAATATGGTATATATGTCGTTTTTCTTATCAAAGGTCTCAATCATCTCCTTCTCTACTATTCCTGAAACCTCCATCCAAAGCTCAACGGTTTTTGCGTATCGTTCTTCATCGGTCAAAAGACCTTTGGCATACTGCTTGTTAATCACATCCAGTTTTCCGTTAGCCTCTTTGATAATCTCGCCCTTTTTAGCTGGAACTGAGATGTCAGAAGAAGAAAACGAGATTCCAGATTTTTCAGCGTATTTGAACCCTAAATCTTTCAAAGCATCAACCAAAATGGCGGTTTCTTCTTTTCCAAACAGTTTATAAACTTCGGCTATTGATTTTTGTATCTTCTTTTTATTAAAATCTTCATTTTGATATTCATAATCCGCCGGGAACGCTTCGTTTATAATCGCTCGCCCAATTGTGGTCTCAATTATCTCGCCACCCTTCACTTTAAGCTTAATCGGTGCATGGAGTTCAACTCCACCTCTGTCATATGCAGATATAGCAGCGTCATAGCTACCGTATGCTTTTCCTTCACCCTTTTCTCCCGCAACCTGCATAGTTAAATAGAACATGCCCAAAGTCATGTCCAACTCAGGAGTAACGATAGGTTGGCCTGAGGCTGGTTTTAAGAGGTTTTTAGATGAAAGTAGTATCTCTCTGGCTTCCTTCTCGGCATTCTTAGAGAGAGGCACGTGAACAGCCATCTGGTCTCCGTCAAAGTCAGCGTTGAAAGCAGCACAAACCAGAGGATGAACTTGGATTGCTTTACCCTCGATCAATACCGGCTGAAATGCCTGGATACCTAGCCTATGAAGTGTGGGAGCTCTGTTTAGCATCACATGTCGATCTTGTGTAATCTCTTCCAGTATGTCCCAAACAAATTCTTCACCCTTCTCTATAAGACGTGTAGCGTTTTTTACGTTGTGGACATAGCCATCTTTTATTAATCTGCCAATCACGAACGGTTTAAACAGCTCTAACGCCATTTTTTTAGGAATTCCGCACTGGTGTAGCTTAAGATTTGGACCGACTACAATCACGCTTCTGCCAGAGTAGTCAACACGTTTTCCTAGTAAGTTCTGTCTGAAACGACCCTGTTTTCCACGAATCATATCAGAAAGTGACCGAAGTTTTCGTTTTCCGCCAGCAGATGAAGCAACTTTTCCTCTTCGAGCTGAGTTATCAATCAGTGCATCTACGGCCTCTTGCAGCATTCTCTTTTCATTTCGGCAGATTACTTCAGGAGCACCCTGAGTAATGAGACGCTTTAATCGATTATTTCTATTTAACACTCTTCTATATAGGTCATTTAAGTCAGAGGCTGCGAATCTTCCACCATCAAGCTGAACCATCGGTCGTAAATCAGGTGGTATTACTGGGATTCTAGTTAGGATCAGCCACTCAGGATCGATATCGGCGTTCTTCAAACTATAAAGGATTCTCAGTCTTTTTAGGAGTTTTCTCTTGTTTGGTCCCTCTTCGCCCTCAAGTTTCTTGTTTGTCTCCTCAATTGCTTCGTCTAAGTCTGCTTTCTTAAGGCACTCGAGTATAGCTTCCGCACCAATACCAACTTTAATAACCTGACCGTATTTCATAACTAGATCGAAGTACTTCTGCTCTGTTATGATTTCACTATTTTTAAGACCGTTTAACTCACTCTTGGCCTCTTTGTAGGCTGCATCAATCTTCTGCTTCTTTATCTCCTTTGACGCATCCGAAGAATCTGTATCCTTTTTCAACTCAGCCAAGTAATCCTTATATTCTTTTTCTATCAATTCTAAACTTTCATTTTTTATATTTTCATCGACGTTCATAATTATGAAAGATGCAAAGTAGACAACTTTTTCTAAGTTAGAAACAGTCATTCCAAGCACTGAGGCAATAACAGAGGAGGTAGATTTTGTATACCAGATATGTGTTACTGGAACTGCCAAATCGATATGTCCCATTCGAACTCTTCGTACGGAAGATCTAGTCACCTCGACACCACACTTATCGCAAACAACGCCTTTGTATCTTACTTTTTTATACTTTCCGCAATAACACTCCCAATCTTTTATAGGACCAAATATTTTTTCACAAAATAGACCGTCTCTTTCAGGCTTTTGGGTTCGGTAATTTATGGTTTCAGGCTTTATAACCTCGCCGTGAGACCAATCCAATATGTCTTTCGGAGAAGCAACAGAAATTTTCACCGCTTCGAAATCGGATACGTTTACTTGGTCTTTTATTTCAACTCTCTCTTTTGCCATATTTACCTCTTTTTTATATTGCGATATATAATATTACTTTATTTTTTATCTTCCGCTACTTCCTCAGAAACCACATCTTCCTCTTCTTTCGTCTGCTCAGCCGCGATCTCGGTCAATTTCTCGTCAAGATCTTCGGAATCTTTTCCAGCGTCTTTCTCCGGGACAGGAGCTTCAATTACACCTTCATCCTGTTCTTTGACGATATTCACATCTTCTGAGATAAGATCAACCTTCAATCCCAAGCTCTGAAGCTCTTTAACCATCACGTTAAAGGCTTCCGGAAGTGTTGGCTTCTGAATTTCTTCTCCCTTAACAATAGCTTCATAGGCTTTACTTCGGCCGATTACATCATCTGATTTGATCGTTAGCATCTCTTGCAAAGTATGCGCTGCGCCGTATGCTTCGAGCGCCCAAACTTCCATCTCTCCAAATCTCTGACCACCAAATTGCGCTTTTCCGCCTAGTGGCTGTTGGGTAATCATAGAATATGGACCTACGCTTCGGGCATGCATCTTGTCATCCACCAAGTGATGAAGTTTCAAAACGTACATTACGCCCACTGTTGATCTTGTATCATATGCTTCGCCAGATCTTCCGTCATATAACTGTATTTTTCCATCAACTGGCAAATTCTGCTCTTTTAGTTTTTCTTTTATTTCTTCATTTGTTAGTCCTTCAAAAGGCGGAGCTGCAATCTTGTACCCGCCTTCAAGCGCTGCCCAACCCAAGTGAGTCTCCAAAATCTGTCCGATATTCATTCGAGAGATAACACCGAGTGGGTTCAATATCACATCAACCGGCTTTCCATCTGGCATATATGGCATGTCCTCTTCTGGTAGAATCTTTGAGATAACTCCCTTGTTTCCATGTCTTCCGGCCAACTTATCTCCAACGGATATTTTCCGAAGTTGTGCAATAGAGATTTCAACCATCTGATAAACACCAGCTGGAAGCTCATCACCAGCTTCTTTTGAAAACATTTTAATCTCGACAACTTTTCCACGCTCTCCGTGAGGAAGTCTAAGTGAAGAATCTCGAACCTCTTTGGCTTTTTCGCCAAATATTGCTCGAAGAAGTTTTTCTTCTGCAGTAAGCTCAGTTTCACCCTTTGGTGAAATTTTACCAACTAAAATATCGCCTGACTCAACTTCGGCACCGATTCTGACAATTCCAACTTCATCTAAGTTAGAAAGTGCTTCCTCTGAAACGTTCGGTATATCGCGAGTTAAAAGCTCAGGCCCTAGCTTAGTGTCTCGAATTTCTATTGAATACTTTTCTATATGAATTGATGACATAGTATGTTCTTTCACCAATCTTTCGCTCAAGATAACTGCATCCTCATAGTTTGCACCACCCCAAGACATAAAGGCAACAACTAGGTTTTGGCCAAGTGCAAGCTCACCGTTATCTGTAGCTGAGGAGTCAGCTATAACCTGCTCCTGCTTCACCTTGTCTCCAAGCTTTACTATGGGTTTCTGATTTATTGTAGTTCCCTGATTTGATCTTGAATATTTCTCTAACTCATAATCTTTCTCTTCACCTCTCTTATTTTTTACTCTAATAAGTTTTGAGCTAACATGGGTAACGTCTCCACCCTCTTTAGCCATTAGAATCTGACCTGAATCGCGCGCTGCATCTCTCTCCATACCAGTTCCAACTATCGGTGAGTCTGGCCTGATAAGAGGTACAGCCTGGCGTTGCATGTTTGAACCCATCATGGCTCTAGCGGCATCATCGTGCTCCACAAAAGGAATTAAGGCAGTAGCAATAGAGACAATCTGTTTTGGGGAAACATCCATGTAGCTGACTTCTGTGGCAGACACAATTTCAGGTTCACCATATTTTCGAACAGCAACATTTGAGTTAACTATATAGCCCTTGTCATCAATCTCGACCGATGCAGGAGCAATAACATACCTTGTCTCAGTAGCTGCGTCCAAATACTCTATTTCGTCTGTAATTTTTACTTTTTTGCCCTCAAGTTTTGCTTTTCTGTATGGAGTCTCTAAAAATCCGTATTCGTTTATTTTTGCGTAGCTAGCCATGTAGCTCACAAGACCGATATTTGGACCTTCTGGAGATTCAATCGGGCAGATTCTTCCATAGTGAGTAGTGTGAACATCTCTTACCTCAAACCCAGCTCTTTCTCGTGAAAGGCCACCAGGCCCAGTAGCTGAAAGAGTTCTTTTGTGCTCAAGTTCAGCAAGTGGGTTAGTCTGATTCATAAACTGAGATAGCTGAGACGAAGCGAAAAACTCTTGAAGCGCAGCTCCTACCGGTCTTGCATTCACAAGTCCTTGGGGAGATATCTCTGTTGGCTCAGCAACTGACATTCTATCTTTAACAATTCTTTCAATTCGAAGTAGCCCAACTCTGACTCGGCTCTGAACCAACTCGCCAACAGCTCGGATTCTTCTGTTTTTCAAGTTGTCTGTATCGTCTGCCTCTGCACCAGGGGTATTATTTAAGTTTATTATCTCTTTTATAATTAGAATTAAGTCTTCTTTTCTGAAAATCCTGTTTTCAGGTTTATTTTCAATATCAGTTTCCAATCTCATATTCATCTTATATCTTCCAACCCTTCCCAAGTCATATCTCTTTGGATTAAAAAACATAGTCTCAATGAAAGATTTCGCTGATTCAGCAGTTGCAAGATCACCAGGCCTTATTCTTTTATATGTCTCCACTAATCCCTCTTCATGATTATTCGCCGGATCTTTCTTTAGTGTTGACTCGATATATTTTCGATTCTCATCAACATCTACATCCGAGAATAAGCTCATTATTTCATCATCTGTACCATAGCCAAAAGCACGAAGGAGTGTAGTTATTGGAATCCTTCGCTTTCTATCGATTTTTACAGTTATAATGTTTTTTGCACTTGTTTCAATATCCAACCACGCTCCGCGTGATGGAATTATCTTAGCACCAAAGAAATTTTTGCCACCGGTGTTTTCTGCAGTAAAGAGGACACCGAAAGATCGTACGATCTGAGATACCACAACTCGCTCAACTCCGTTGATAATAAAAGTTCCCCTGTCTGTCATCAAGGGAAAATCTCCTAAAAATACTTCGCCTCCTTTAATCTCTTCTGTTTTTTTGTTAAGCAATGTAGCTTTTATTCGGAGAGGAGCCTTATAGGTCAGGTTTTTATCTCGAGCGGTTCGTTCATCTACCTTCGGTTTTTCCAAAAAGTAATCACCAAGAGAGAGCGAGTAAACATCTCCTGTAAAATCTTCAATGGGAGATACTTCGTCCATTAGTTCTTGCAAGCCCTCTTTAAAAAACCAATCGTATGACTTTGTCTGGACTTCAACTAGGTCGGGAAGTTGTTCAAATTTACTTTCGACTCGAGGTTTGATTCTCTCTTTGATCTTTACTTTGCTCATCCAGACTCCTTACAATTAGGCTCAAATTTATAGTTTTTTAATTTTCCGAGGCATAAATACAAAACAACCCAAAGCACTGGGTTCCTTATGGAGTTATAACTATTCGCTCGGATTGATAATCATTAATATGAAAATGATATTAATATGTACGCATAAACAAGATAACACAACACAAAGTGCTTGTCAACACTTTTTCTCATATTGTTTTCTATGTTGTCTACATCTTATCTAACCTACAATATTTGTCAAGATATAAACGGTTTATTCCCCGATTTCTCCATCATAGCCCTTTGTTATTTCATCAGCTGAGTTTACTTTTCGTGTTGGCC